>CALISC010000090.1 GCA_938041945.1 uncultured Acholeplasmataceae bacterium
CTGTCATTCACCCTCAGGGTAACTTTGGAACAATTGGAGGAGACCCTCCTGCAGCTTATAGGTATACTGAAGCAAAGATGGCTCGTCTTGCAGAGGTGATGGTAGAAGACATCAAAAAAGAAACTGTTGACTTTATTCCAAACTTTGACGACGAAGAAATTGAACCCGTTGTTTTACCTGCTCGTTTTCCGAATTTACTGGTGAACGGGTCTAGCGGAATTTCAGCAGGTTACGCCACTAAAATTCCACCACACAATATCGGCGAAATTATAGACGCAACTCTGTATCTACTTAATCACCCCAAAGCAGGGCTTGAAAAAATCCTTGAGTTTGTCAAAGGTCCCGACTTTCCAACCGGCGGGATAGTTGAAGGTAAAGACTCAATTGTCCAGGCTTTGGCAACCGGAACTGGCCGTATTCTTTTAAAGTCTAAAATAGAAATTGAGCAAATTAACGCAAGCACTAAGCGAATTGTAGTCACAGAAATTCCGTTTGAAGTCTCAAAAGCAGATTTAGTTAGAGAAATTGACACTACACGTCTGGAGAAAGGCATTGACATTCAAGAAGTTAGAGACGAGTCTGACAAAGAAGGTCTGAGAATCGCGATTGACTTAAAACCTAACACAGATCCAACCGCAATTCTTGCTTACTTGTTTAAAAACACTCAACTGCAAGTTTACTTTAACTACAACATGGTTTCAATTGCCAACAGTCGCCCAGTTTGTATGGGAATTATAGACATTTTGCTTGCCTACATTAACCACTACAAAGAATGCTATACCGCTCGCACCGAGTATTTGTGTGATAAAGACAAAGAACGTCTGCACATCGTTGAAGGTCTGGAAAAAATGCTTTCAGTCTTGGACGAAATCATTAGAATAATTCGTGCATCTCACGACAAGAAATCTTCAATTGAAAATATCGTCGCTGGTTTTAACGGCATGTTTACAGTCAAACAAGCAACCGCAATTGTAAACATGCGCCTATATCGCTTGTCTAACACCGATATTGTGCTGCTGCTTAAAGAAAAAGATGATTTAATTGAAAGAATTAAAGAATACGAAAAAATCCTTGCGGACCCTGAATACTTAACAAAAAAAGTCGGAAATGAACTTAAAGAAACTAAAAAACAGTTGTTTGTAGAGCGCCGCACTGAAATTAAAGAAGAAATCACTAACTTAAAGATTGACGAAAAAGCCTTGATTTCTAACGACACTTATCACTTTGGGGTATCTGCAAACGGCTATATTTATAAGTCTTCTTTAAAGTCTTTTGCCCAAAGTAAACAAACTCAGTTTAAAACTGGCGACAGTTTGATTTTAGAACAAGACGTTTCTAACCACTCAACGCTTTTGATGTTTACCAATCAAGGCAACTTTATCGCAGTACCGATTTATAAGATAGGCGAAAAGAAATGGTCAGACTTAGGAATTCACATCGGCCAAATTGTAGAACTTTCAGAACAAGAACACGTTATTTTTCCGTTTGTCATTGATGATTACTCTAAAAACCTGAAATTTTTACTTGCAACTAAACAAGGTTTTGCCAAACAAGCCTTACTTGCAGATTTAACTACTACTAGGTTCTCAAAACCTCAACGCACAATTAAACTTGCTGCTAAAGATGAACTGGTTTCGGTGTCTGCAGGTCCTCTTAAATCAATTCTTTGTATAACTAAAAAAGGCTATGGACTTTGCTTCTCTGAAGCCGAAGTTCCTGAATACGGCCTGTATGCATCAGGAGTTCGTGTAATCAAACTAGAAGACAAAGACGAACTTGCAAGTGCCTTGTTTGTAGACGAAGAAAGCCAAATTTTAATGCTGACCAACAAAGCAACTGTGTTTGCTCGCAACTACTTTGAACTACCACAAATGCAGCGCTACCGCAAGGGCACGCTGCTTTATCAGCGCCAAAAAACTCAACCTGCCGAAGTTGTTTCTGCGGTTGCCTTCAACAGTTCAGAAAGAGACCTTGAAGCCTCTATTTTCTTTAAAGAAGTAGTGCTAACTAAACGAATTTCTGACCTTAAAAACTCAAATAAGTTCGGTCTGAGTCTAGAAGGTGTCTCAAAAGAATCGCATCCTTGGTTGCTTTCACTTAAAACCAATTTACTTGCCAATTTAAAGCCTGGCAAAGTCAGCGAAACTTTGGAACTTGTTAAAATCAAGAAAAAATCCACTAAAATCTCTGAGCAAGCGCTTTCTGACTTTACCGCTGAATTTGGCTTAGATGAGCCCAAAAAGCCTGAAGAAACCAAAGAAGAACCCGCTTACTCTTCACCTTTCTTTGATGAACTTGAATTTTAAAACAAAAAAATATTTATTTTAATAATAAGGAGGAATAAATATGAAAATCAAAGTCCTAAATACTAATCAAACTGTAGAAATCGAAAGCGGTGCTTGTGCTTTAGATGTTCTTAAAAAAGTTAAACTTGACTTTACCCCTTTTGCGGTTAAAGCCAATCGTCGTTTGCGCGAACTTACCTATCAACTGCACGCAGACTGCGAAATTGAGTTTTTATCGCACTCTGTGCGCTCAGCAAACCGTATTTACGAAGCGTCTTTGCGCTTTGTGGTTGCAATGGCTTACAATCGTTTATTTAAAAGCCAAGTTAAATTCAACTACAACGTCTCTATGTCAATTTTGGCAATCCCTAAAAAACTAGGTCGTAAGTTAACCGAATCAGATATCGCTAAACTAGACGCAGAAATTAAAAAAATCGTGAAGGCTGACCTGCCATTTGAAAAAGTTTTAATACCTCTTGAACAGGCTGAAAACATTTACGCTAGCCAAGGTGATTTAGATAAACTAGCCGTGCTAAACGTACGAGAACAAGAATACGTCAACGCCTACAAAGTCGGCGATTACTACAACTATATGTACTCTAAAATGGTGCCAAGCACAGGATACTTAAAAGACTACAAAATTTTTCTTTATGACGCTGGCTTTATTTTGCAATACCCTCGAGGTGAAGAAAAAGGTCAAATTCCTGAGTTTTCTGAGTCTTTGACTTACGCCAATACTTTGCGTGAAGCCGCTGCATGGTCAAAAGCAGTAGGTGTTGGTACAATCGCTGAACTGAACGAAAAAGCCTTTGACCGCAAAAAAATCTCTGAGTTTATCAATATGTGTGAAATCAGGCACACTAACAACTTCTTTAAAGTAGCCACAGAAATCCTGGATACGAGTATTCTTTGAGAACTTCGGTCCAATACAAATCATGTAGTTTACATTGGCTAATGAAGCCGTTTTGTGAGCTAACCACTGAAGGCTGATACTACGTATGTCTAAAATATTGGAGAAAAGATTAATACTCACTGCAGAAGAGCAATTAACCT
>CALISC010000091.1 GCA_938041945.1 uncultured Acholeplasmataceae bacterium
CGAAATTAAAGCAAAAGCCCTGGCTGTAGTTGAGCAAGAAACTACTGAAAACTCAACATTTAAAGTAGTAGTAAAGCGCGTAGATAAGCAATTTTCACCAGATTCACAAACTTTTTGTAAAGAACTTGCTGGCTATATTTTAAAGCATCAAACTAAACACCTAAAAGTAGATGTGCACACTCCTTTAAACACTCTACACGCTGTAATTAAACCAAATAAAACTTATATTTACTTTAAAAAATATCCGCTAATCGGCGGTCTGCCAGCAGGTATTTCTGGCAAAGTTTTAACCCTTTTAAGCGGAGGAATTGACTCGCCGGTTGCTGCGTTTTCAGCAATTAAAAAAGGTTGTTTGGTTGAGCTGATTCACTTTGAGTCAACTCCGCTAACTCCTGTTGAGTCTTTAGATAAGGTCTTTCAATTAGCACGAGTATTGGCTAAATACATGCCTCAAAACTCAATTAAAATCCATGTTGTTGCTTTTAAAGAAATTCATGAAGAAATTTTAAAAAAAGTACCAGACGCATACATTATTACTGTGATGCGTAGATTTATGTATAAAATCACAGAAGCAGTTGCAAAAAAAGTAGGTGCACTTGGAGTTTTTACAGGAGAATCAGTCGGCCAGGTGGCTTCTCAAACCTTGCAGTCAATCTACACAATTAACGAAGGTGTTTCGTTGCCAGTTTTTAGACCGCTTGCTGGCATGGATAAAAACGAAATAATTGCTATTTCTAAACAAATCGGCGCTTTTTTAATTTCAATTAAACCGTTTGAAGACTGTTGCACTGTTTACCTACCTAAGAACCCAACGACTTCGCCAAAATTAAGTTTAACTAAAGAATATGAAGATAAAATTAACAAATCAGAGTTAATTGAAAATTGCCAAAACTTATCTGTTTTTTCACTTACCATAAAAGCAGACGATACTTATCTGCCTTCTGAGTTTGGCCTTGACTTTAGTTCAGTGTATCCAGAAATTTTAAAGGAAAACAAGTAAATGCGTGAGATTACTTCTAAAGAAAATAAAGAAATAAAGCTGTACTTATCACTTTTAAAAAAGAAAGCCAGAGACGAAAATAAACTGTTTTTAGCCTATGGTCCTGACTTTGTAAAAGAGGCTTATGAGGCTAATTTAGTCAAAGAAGTAATATCTTTCGAACTTGCCGATTCTCCGACTATTTTGGTAAGCAAACAAGTGTTTACTTTATTTAAAGAAACTAAAACTGAACTTAGTCCAGTGGTGGTTTGTAAGATTCCTGAAACCAAAGTTTACGCAGATAAAATTCTTTGTCTGGCTGACATTCAAGACCCGAGAAACGTCGGAGCATTAATTCGCTCAGCGGTGGCTTTTGGTTTTAAGACTGTTTTGCTTTCAGAAAAAACAGCTGATGCTTTTAACGAAACTGCCGTTAGAGTTTCCAAGGGCAGTATTTTTAGATGTTCAACAATTCGAGCAGATCTTGTAAAAGAACTCACCGAACTTAAAAGCAATGGCTATCAGATTATTGGAACTGAACACACTGAACCTCATAACTTTAAAAAAACTAATCCAAAACTAGTTTTAGTTTTAGGAAATGAAGGCGCAGGGATACCAGGTGAGTTAAAACCACTTTTAGACACTAACTTTAAAATTACCACTCAAAACGTTGAGAGTTTAAATGTCGCAGTTGCTGGGTCTATTGCGATGCACGAGATTGCCAAATGAAAACAATAGTTAATTTATCTTATTTTAAAACAGACACTCTAGACACACTTGTCGCTAGACTAAGCGAGTTTAAGCCAAATACAGAAATTACTTTAAATCAAGTTGGCCTACTTTCTTTTTTTGATTTGCTGACTAACTTAAATGAAGAAAAGTTTAGTAAACTAAAAGAACTTAAACTTAAAATTAACTCTGTGTATTTACCAGTTTACGACACTTACTCAGAACTTACTGAGCAACCTTGTGCACTTTTTTTAAAAAGACTAAAAGAGTTAAATGTCAAAACTATTTTAATTCGCCCTATTTTTTTAAAAAACACTAAACTAGAATTAAA
>CALISC010000092.1 GCA_938041945.1 uncultured Acholeplasmataceae bacterium
TATTAAATCTCCTTTTTTTAATTAAGTTAACTTTTTAAAAAAGGGCTAACTCGGAAATTAAATGTACCTTTAAAATAATAGCAAAAAAGGCATTTTAAGTCAAAAATAAAGCAGTTTTAAAAACAACTAACGCTATTTTTAAAACTGCTTACATAACTTATTTAGTCTTTGTTTTCAACACTTCTTTTAAATACCTTAATTACCGATACCAGCATTATTAAGGAAAATACGGTCAGTGCCAAGGTTAAACCCCCAATGACAGCAGCTTGTTTTGGGAATTTTTTGAAAAACATTAGCGGATCTTTAAAGAAATCCCAGTAGATTATCGGATCTTTGACAAAATCAAACTCCCATTCAACTGAGTGCAGAGAGTAATTTGAGCCTAGTGTTAAACTAACTTTTTGACCGCTGAGCACGATTTTTTTAACGTCTACTGTTAGAAATCTCTTTTTAATTAAACTAATAGTTTTACTAAAATCTTGGTTTTTAAGTTCACTTGAGTTTAAAATAAACTTCCCATTTTTAAAAACTTCCCAGTTTAATTTAGCAATCAGTTCTTTTTTTGAAATAAACTGAGCATAGGCCTTGATGTCTCTATCCACATTGTAGCCAGTGTAGATAAAGTGCCTGTCTTCAGCCAGCCAGCCTACAAACAAGGCATCTTTATCTACTGGCGGAATTAACTTAGCAATTTGCGCAGCATTAGCAATTCCTTCTTTATTGAAGTCAATGGTTTTGTCGCCTTCTTTGTATAGTAGTTCAACTTTAGCTTTAATAACTTTGGGAATTAGTTCAAGGTCGCTTGTGTATTTGCTTTGACTAACGTCAAAGCCTTCACCTAAACCTTTTATTTGCCACTCAATAAGTGAGTATCCTGGCCTGCAGTCTTGATTTAAATTATTTAAATCAAATAACTGATATTTTGATTTAATAGGTAGGTTAGTAATATATTTAAACTTAAACCTGCCTGGGTTTTTAAAACTTGCTGTATGCTGAGCAGTGTCTAGAGTTATTTCTTTTAGTCTACTAGGGATTGGTTTATAGTAAATTTTTGAAGTAGTCAAATAAGGGTCTTTTAATTTAAACTTACCTGCCACTTGCACGATATCTGAGTTAACTAAATCTAGTTCCCAGCCATATTTAGTTAAATCAGGTAAGTCAAATAATGCGTTTGGCTTAGTTAACTTAGTCTCACCGATTGTTTTTTCAAACTCGTCGTACTTTAAAACTTGGCCGACAATCATTTCTTTTTGAGCTTTTTTAGGCTCTTGGTGTCTAAACACCGCTGTTACTTCGGTGTCTTGATGAAGTGGTGTGCGAGCACTGAAAACTCGACCATTTAACTCTAAATGCGAAAACTTAGAGCCAAGTGAAAGATGCGGGAAAAATGGTTTTAAGAAGTTGTTTTTAATAGCCTCAAACACACTTTGACCTTTTAGTATTTGACCTGAGTAAAGCAGTGAACCATCTGCGCTTTTAACTAAAAAGTTAATTAAACTTTGGTTCTTTTCGTATTTAGCCGTAACTTCTTTTAAGTCTTTTGTAACTTTGCTTACATCTTTGTCAAAACCCACAAATGTTTTATCTTGGTAAGTTTTACTTGGATAGAAGTTAAGTCTAGAGCCAAGGTCAGCGCTAAGTTCAGTTTGTCCGCTTGGTGTGTTTACTTTAACTAAAGTAGTGCCACCGTAGGTAGTTTTTATCTCAATTGTTTTTTTGGCAATTTTAGTCTCAGTTGCCGCTACTATTTCAAGCAGATACTCGCCATATCCCTCAATTTGTTTTTTAAGAACACCTGCTTTACTTAAACGCCAGTTTAAGTAAAGTGGGGTTTCGCCACTGATATTTAAATGTTTTAAAATCAGCTCAATTAACTGATTTGCTTGCTCTGGGTTTAAGCCCTCAGTAAACTCACCTTGTTCAAACTGAGGAAGTGCGTCGTTTGTTAAACTAGACGCATCTTCTTGTTTTAGTCCACCAAAATCAAAATTTGTAAGTTTTGGTTTTTTGGGTTCAAAAACAATTGAGTTACTTACAAAACTATCTTGATAGTTTTGGTGACTACTTGGCTGAGTTTTCAAAAGGTACTTTTGAAAAATCTCACCACCATCTAGATTTTGATCCCAAGTAAGATCCGTAAAATACCAATTTTGATTTAAATAAACGTAATTCCAAGCGTGCGGACCGTTTGCATTGCCTCCTGCTACTAAAGCAGGAATTCCAAGTTTATTTAGCACATAGGCATAAGCCTTGGCGTATCCATCGCAAACTGGCAAGTTTTCTTTGGAAAACACAGAAAAAGCACTGTGGGCAATTTTAAAACTAAACTCGCTTGAGCCTAGGTTTTCAGCAGCCGCTTTGTTGTAGGGTTTGCGTTTTAGTATTGAGTCGTGTAAGTTTTTGACAATCTCTGCTCTGGTTATGACTCCGTCTTTGTTTTGGTCTTGATACGCCTCTTGCCAGGTTGAGTATTCAGAGTAGGCTAAAAACTCATCTAGTGCATTTTTGAAACTTACTTGGTTTGAAAAATAAGACTCAAGTCTTAAAGTTTTAACTTTTTGAGTTGCGGTATATACTTGCTTATTAATAGAACCAGTTAGCCAGAAGTATTCGGGTTTATTTAAGAAACTGTAAACTATTTTGGTTAAGTTATTATCTGTATCTACGATTTCCATACCGTCTAAGTCAAGTTCTAAACTACCAGTATCAGTTAAGCCTTCTGTTGATAAAAGTTCAAACATTTTGTTTTCAATTTCTTTAGACTTAGCCTTTTGATCTTGGTTTAGTTTAGAAGTTTGGCTGTATTTATCAACAGATTCACTTGGTTTGAAAATTAGGTTTTTTTCTTTTAAGACATTTAGTTTTTCTAGATAAGTTTTTTTACTTATCTCTGTTTTGTAGTAGTTGATATCTTTAACTTCGGCTTTAGCGGTAGTTTTTAAAAAAACTAAGCCTAAAAGCAAGAAAGTCAAGAAAGTTAAAACAATTAAATTAAAGGATTTCAGTTTTCGCAAATTATTCACGCTCCTTTTTTGTTTATTATAAGTGCTTGAAAACATTTTTAAAAAAACGAGGTCGCCCTCGTTTTTTTAAAATGTAAATTGTTAAGAAATTAGTTTAATTTGTCTATTTTTTAAATTGAAAGTATTTAGGAAGTCCGTTTTCAAAAGGTGTTTTCATTTCACCTTGGATTAGTGGTTCTGCGTATTCAATGAAATCATCTGTTAAACCTGTGTGGTCTTTTTTAATCCACTCAAGTGGTACTCTTTTTTCACTGTTTTTAATGCGAGACAGCGAAACCACACCGTATTCTAGTTTGTAAATTGGACCAGGTACACGTTTAACTGCAATCATTTTATCAGAGTGTCCCATAATAGCCGCAGTTGCACCAAACACGCCTGAGTTGTAAGCCTCTTGAACATCGGTTTTACTTTGCAGGTGAGCGCTTGAGCGTTGCATAGTAGAAAGTTCAATGGCTCTGGATTTAACGTCGCAAACTTTTTTAAGTTCGTTTGCCAAAATTTGGCCAACTCCGCCAAGTTGAGTGTGAGCAAATGCATCTTTTGTGGCTTGTTTGTAAAGTTCGGCAATATAGTTACCCTCGGCGTCTTTAATGCCTTCAGAAACCACTACGAAGACGTGTGGTTGTTTTTTAAACACGTTTTGAACGTCAGCGATAAACTCTTGAATTGAAAAAGTTTGTTCAGGTAGATAGAAAAGATCAGGACCTAATCCTGCCTTTTTGGCAAGCATCGCACTGGCTGTCAGCCAACCTGCGTTTCTACCCATAATTTCAACAATATTGATAGAAGGGGTGCTATATACATTAGCATCTTGTTTTAGTTCCATTAAAGTTGTTGCTATGTATTTAGCCGCAGAGCCGTAGCCTGGTGTGTGGTCAGTTAAATCTAAATCGTTGTCAATAGTTTTGGGAATTCCAATTACTCTGCATTCATATTTCTTGGCTTGCAGGTATTGAGAAATCTTGTAAGCACTGTCCATTGAATCATTGCCGCCAATGTAGAAAAAGTAGCGAATGTTGTATTTCACAAAAGTCTCAAGGATTTTTTGGTAGTCTGGGTGTTGTAAGTCTTTGTCTAGTTTGTATCTGCAACTGCCAAGTGCAGAAGATGGGGTGTTTTTCAAAAGTTCAAGTTGTTGTTTATCTTGAGCACGAATGTTAATTAGCCAACCGTTAATAGCGCCAACTATCCCGTTTTCAGCTCCGTAAATATTTTCAATAAATTCGTATTTTGCACATTCTTCATATATCCCTAGAAGTGAAGAATTGATAACACTGGTAGGTCCACCAGATTGTCCAATTAATACAGATCCTCTTAATGCCATGTTTTTACCTCTCATTCAATTATAACATACCTATATAAGTTTAAAAGTCTTTAATAAACAGGTGATTTTGAAACTTCAATAATCGGCTTACTAGGTTGTTTCATAGGATTTTATAAATAAAAACTAAGCCTTATTTTTCTTAACTTTTTTGCCTAACTTACCTAAGTTTTTACCAAGCAAAAAAGCCTAAAACTTAAATGAAGCAAAAGTTTCGTGTTAAAATAAAAGAGGCATTTAATGCCTTATTTAGGAGACGATTTATGAAAATAGCAGTTTTAACTTCAGGTGGCGACGCACCTGGAATGAACGCCGCAATCAGGGCAGTTGTACGCACGGCCGACCAAGCAGGAATTGAAGTTCTAGGTATTAGAAACGGTTACGCTGGACTGGTTGAAAACGATTTTATTGAACTAAAGTCAACTGATGTTAGTGGGTTTTTGCAAATTGGTGGAACTTTTTTGGGAACTAACCGTCTTAAAGAGTTTGTAGATGTAAACGTCCAAAAAATTGCGAAAAACAACCTAAAACAAGCCGGAGTTGATTATTTAATTACAATTGGCGGAAACGGAACTTACCAAGGGGCCCTGGCTTTATCTAAACTGGGTGTAAACACAATCGGTATTCCTGCAACAATTGACAACGACCTTGGTGGAACTGACAGCACTATTGGCTTTTCAACTGCCCTAAACACCATAATGGACGCAATTGATAAACTAAGAGACACATCTTCTTCACACCACCGTTGCTCTGTTATTGAAACTATGGGCAGAGGTTCTTCGGAACTTGCAATTTACTCAGCAATTTGCGGAGGTGCAGAGTATGTAATTACTCACGACAAACCTTTTGATAAGGTTGCCTTAATGGCTAAGTTCAAAGAATACAAACGCCAAAACCGCAAACACGCCATTGTAGTGGTTTCTGAAAAACTACTAAATGTGCACGAACTTGCCGAAGAAATTTCTAAAGAAACTGGTTTTAACTCAAGAGCCACAGTACTAGGCTACGTTCAACGCGGTGGCTCTCCTTCTCAATACGACCGCTTTTTGGCAACTTCACTTGGTGTTAAAGCCGTTGAACTCGTTAAAGCGAAAGCTACAGGCGGACTTGCAGTTGGTCTTAAAAACTCAGAGCCTGTTTCTACAACTCTTGAAACTGCTCTACTTGAAAAAAGAGACCACGAATATCTATTTAATATTTTAAGGTTGGTATCTTAAAATTTATAAACTGATTTCTAACCTTTCGCCAAAAGGCGACCAGGTTAACGCAATTAAAGAAATTACTAAAAACTTCCAAGCCGGAGTTAAAGAACAAATTTTACTAGGTGCGACTGGAACCGGCAAAACTTTTACTATTGCCAATATTATTGCTAACTTAGATAAACCTGCCCTAATTTTGGAGCCAAACAAAACCTTAGCTGGCCAAATTTACTCAGAACTTAAACAAATTTTTCCCAAAAACAACGTAGAGTACTACATCTCTTACTACGACTACTATCAGCCAGAGGCTTACAACGTAGCAACTGACACCTATATTGCTAAAGACGCGGCAATCAACGACGATATTGATCAACTTAGAAACAAAACTATATCTTCGCTCATGGAGTCTAAAAATACGATTGTCGTGGCCTCAGTTTCTGCAATTTACGACATTGGTGATTTTGAGGAGTTTAAAGCCCAAACCTTGTTTGTGCGTAAAAACGCTAAAATGAGTATTGCTGAGTTTACCGCAAGGTTAGTTAAAATCAAATACACTAGAAACGACTTTGATAAAAAACGCGGAACTTTCCAAGTTAAAGGAGATACAGTTTATATATATCCTGCAAACACCCATGACCTGGCAATTCGCGTCGAGTTTGAAGATGACTTGATTACTGACCTTGTGTTTGTAGATAAACTAAACTTGCGTCCACAAAAGCGAATTGAGTTTATCACAATTTATCCAGCGACTTTTTTCTTAGTCAACGAAGCCAAGCAACGCTTGGCAATTGAACGAATTAAGGCAGAACTCGAAGATAGACTTGCTGAGCTTAACTTTCAAAACAAACTGCTTGAAGCGCAACGCCTTCAGCAAATTACTAACTACGATATTGAAATGATAGAGCTGACTGGCACCTGCACTGGAATTGAAAACTACCAAAGACACATGCAGTTAAAAGAACCTGATGCCACACCTTCTACCTTACTTGAGTTTTTTGGCTCAGACTTTATTACGGTAGTAGACGAATCCCACATCACGATGCCGCAAGTTAAAGGCATGTCTGCCGGCAACTCAGCACGCAAGGCTAACTTAGTTGAATATGGTTTTCGCTTGCCTTCAACATTTGATAACCGCCCACTTTATTTTAGTGAGTTTACCGCAAAACTAGATAAAGTTATCTACATGTCTGCAACTCCTGGGGAATATGAAATGGCTCGCAATTTACCAATAATTGAACAAGTTATTCGCCCAACTTATATAGTAGACCCTGAAATTGAAGTCAGAGAAAAACTCGGGCAAATAGACGATCTGTTTGTAGAAATTAAAGTCAGAGCCCAAAAAAACGAACGCACTTTGGTGACTTGCTTAACTATCCATACTGCTGAACTTTTAACTAAGTACTTTAAAGAAAATGGACTAAAAGTAGCCTACCTTCACTCTAAAGTTAAAAGTATTGAGCGCTTAAAAATTATTAAAGACCTAAGAGCAGGTAAGTACGATGCCTTGATTGGCATTAACTTACTTAGAGAAGGTCTAGATATTCCAGAAGTCAGTCTGGTTGCAATACTAGACGCAGACATTCCCGGGCTTTTTAGGTCCAAAAACTCACTTATCCAAATAATTGGCCGGGCTTGCCGCAACAAAGCAGCAAAAGTTATAATGTATGCAGATGAGATAACTAAACAAATGCAGGAAGCAATTGACGAAACTTACCGTCGCCGAGACATTCAACTTAAGTTTAACCGCGAAAACGGAGTTTCGCCAATCGTGATTGAAAAACAAAATATTGAAAACATAGAGTTTGGCCAAAAAGTTAACCCTGCAATTGACTTTATTTCAAAATCCGACAAAGACGTACCTGAGTTAATTAAAGAGTTAACTAGACTAATGGAGAAAGCCGCTGCTGAGTTTGACTTTGAAAGTGCGATTAACTTCAGAGACGCCATTGCTGAGCTGAAAGGACTTGAATAATGAAAAAAACTCCTAAAAGCAAAACTAAGCAGGCACAAGAACAAGTGTTTTTAAAACCACTTAAAAGAAATTCATTAAAACAAGACCAAGACCTAGCTTACAACGCAGCTAGAGGCGAGGCTTACGAAGTTTTTTGTATTAGTGAGTTAATTAAAGAAAACATCGACCCTGTGGTTAAGTTTATCACTCCACATTTTGATAAGTCTAAACATATCGCTTTAAACCAATTTGAAAACTTTAATATCACTAACAACGCCTTTTACTACATTTATAAGTTTAATTTCAATGGACGCATTTTAACTTACCCGCTTTGTGAGTTTGATTTAATTGCTTTAAATCAGGCTAAAAAACATCTACATTTTTATGAGTTTAAAGCAAAACGTAATTTAAGCGCGCAAGACTCTATGCAAATTAAAAAAGCACTAGACTTTATTCCTCACATCTTAAAACGCAAATACACATTTGATTACACTTTAATTTCAAGTAAAGAAAGTGGCGAAGAAATTCAGAAACTGACCAACACTAAAGTAATTTCAGAGTTAAGTGAACCAATCTTAATTCAAGACGGTCAGTCTTTTGCTAAATATTTAAGAGAACCCAAAAAATCAGAGATACTGCCGGTAATTGTACTTGACCAGATTTTTAATAAGTTTGACTTTATTTTACATATCTGTAAGTTTTGTCTGGAATACAAAAAAGTCATGGAAGTGCTTGAGTATGTAGATGACCCTGCGCACATTAAAGTCAGTTGTTTTGATAAATTACTGCCAGAGCAGTATTTAGTTGAGCGAATTTATGACTTTAATACTATATTTGAGCCGACTTTTTATATCTTTAATACAATTAAACGAATTTATCAAAAAATTGAATATAAACACGGCCGCTTTTTTAAAGACGGTGAAGTGATTTCTGAAAACAGAAAAACCTATATAGAAATAGTGGCTCTGCGTAAGTTAATCAGAGAAAACGGCCTAACTGCTTTAACTGAAAACATGTTAAGTAAAAAACCTTTAAAACCAAAGTCTAAAAATAAGGTAAAAAATGTCAAAGTTATCCAAGCAACAAATAAATAAACTCGGGTTTTAACTGAAAACAAAATTTAGCCCTTTTAGGTTCCGACCTAAAAGGGCTTCTTCTTTGTTCAGAAATTATCGCAGTTTTTATAACAAAAAACTGTACTTTTAATTAAAAATCACCAAAAGTGTTTAAAATTAAGCGATATATCGCCTAATTTATAAAAGAAATTGACACAAATCGGCATTTATAATAAAATATAGTTGTAAAAACAGCGATATTTAAAGGAGTCTAAAATGGTATTTGAAAGAAAGAAATATTTAGATAAGTTATTAGCTAAAGAAGTAAATATTAGAGATGTAGAAAAGAAAGCTAAACAAAGCAAAAATAAGACAGAAGATATTTTTATAAAAGATATAGATATTAGTAAAACAGAAAAAGAACTTCACACGCTTTTTACTCAAACCAAAAACATTTATCCTGAATTTATAGAAGTCTATATGGGAACAAAATGGGGAACCTA
>CALISC010000093.1 GCA_938041945.1 uncultured Acholeplasmataceae bacterium
ATTGGCTAAAAAAATAACAAGTTACTAAAATAATTTTAAAAAAATTTAAAATACGCTATAATTAAGTCGGTCTAAAAACGCCTACATAGTACAGTGGTAGTACGTAGCAATGGTAATGCTAAAACTAAAGTTCAATTCTTTATGTAGGCACCATTTTAAAAAACTAGTTATTGCTTGTATTTTTTTGAAAATCAGGCTATACTATTTCAGTATTGGCCCGTTGGAGAAACGGTTAACTCACATGCCTTTCACGCATGCATTTATGGGTTCAAATCCCGTACGGGTCACCATTTTTTAAAATAATTTACTCAAGGCAACTTGAGTATTTTTTTTTAAATAAATCTAGATACCTGAGGTGAGTTTGTGAATTTATTTGAGTTTAAAGAGACAAATTTGTTTGAAATTAGAAAAAATATTTGGTTGTCTAGACAATATTTTTATATTTTTTGCAAACAATTTGTTGGTAAAAAAGTTTCTACGATTTACAGTAGATTTAAAGAGGATTTTAAATCCCCAATGAATGCAAAAAAATTTGAGTATATTCTTCAATGGGATTTTAAAATAGACGCCGAAACTAAGTTAATTTCAGAGAAAACTAAAAAGTATGAAGACCTCTATACACTACACGATCACTTGTTTTTAAAATCTTTAGAAAACGGTTTTAAGTTAATTAAATCTATAACTGGGTTTAATTTGGACCTTTTAAACACCGAAATTACCCCACAAATTAGAAAACAAATTTCTGATATTAAAATTGCAGATGTTATTGACGCTACTAGAAATCAAGAAAAAATCAATTGTGGAATTAATCAAAATTTATTTGATTTTACAATTGCTAGAGAAATTATTTTAAACAAAACCAGCGAAACCATCAATCCACATTTTATTTTTCAAGAACTTTTAATTTTAAGAGAAGCAATTCCTTATTACGCTAAATATATTTTGCCTGAAAACGAAGGAAAATGTTTTAATTTACTTAAAATGTTTGAAATTAACAATTCATACAAAGGCAATTTTGCTGAACTAATTCAAGAAATTAAAGACGCTAAAATTGACGAGTTATTTTTTAAATACGGCCTTGAACTAAACAAACTAGCAAATATTTTATTTTTTTCAGCAACTGATAAATACTACTTATTTATTGAGTTATTTATTGGTGCGATGCGAGGCTACAGTTACACAGATTTTGAACTTTTGGGCAAAAGAAACCACCTTACTTTAGATGAAATTGGTCAGGAATTTGATTTGACTAAAGAAAGAGTAAGACAAAAAATAGATAAAATGGTTAGTGAATTTAATGCATTTTATTTAAAAAACTTTACATTTAAGTCAGTAGACTTTATGTTTGTATTTACAGAACGCAACTACTTTTTTGACTTCATAACCTTAAAAGACATACTTAGATATGACTACGCTGCTGCTTCTTTTTTACTGAAAAACCTAAACGTTGGAACTAGCACAGGTTATCTTGAAGAGGTTCACGGTTTTTTTTCATCAAAACAACATTTTGATAAATTCCTAGAAGTTGAAAAACAGGTATTTAAACATTATTTTAAAGAAGAAGATCTGCTTTTAAAAATAAAAGAAATTAGAGAACTTCTGTCAAACTTTAAAATGACAAAAAATAGCATAAAAACTTATGTTTCTGATACTTTTTATTTAAGAAAAGGTACCTATATTAGATATAAATATAACTTATTTAAAAAACAAAGAACAGAAATTTTAATTGAAAAGTATTTCAAAAATGGTTTTCACTGTTCAGACTATAATGACATTAAGCGCATCAACGAGTGCTCTCTTGCTGAATTTGGCAATATTTTGTTTGAAGAAACAGATAAACCTGACAATAAGTATTACCATACTGTCCAAGCAATAATTGAAAGAAGTGATGTTCAGTTAATAGATCGCGGAACTTACGCGCATGTTAATAACACTCACCAAATTAGCACAGACCTTGCGCAAAAAATCGCTGCATATTTGCAAGAGAAAAATAGCCCAATTTCGTATTCCGGCATCTTAAAAGTTTTTAAAACCGAACTAAATGATTTCAATATTACTAACAGATACTTACTTAAAGGTGCCCTTTCTCACTATGAAAATCAGTTATTTAAAGGCAAGCGTGATTACTTACTGCCACTTGGTGGCAACGAAACTTTGCGTAGCAAAATCAAAGCGTGGTTGATTTCACAAACTGAATTTTTCGGCTATACAAAATTTGAAAAAGAGTTCAAAGGGGTTGCCAAAAGTGTATTTTCAACTGAAATTTCTGAAACTAAAAACTTTATCTA
Organism: uncultured Acholeplasmataceae bacterium; assembly: GCA_938041945.1. Taxonomy (GTDB): domain Bacteria; phylum Bacillota_I; class Bacilli_A; order Acholeplasmatales; family Acholeplasmataceae; genus CALISC01. The sequence continues at coordinate 2,289 of CALISC010000093.1, forward strand.
TTTTTGGAATCGAGGTTATATCTACTTTAAGAATTTCAAAATAACTGACACAGAACTCAAAAATTTAAAAGCAATTATTGAAAAATCATTAAAAACAAATAAAATTGGCTACCGCACTGACCAGCATATATTTCTGGCATGTAAGGCAGAAATGCCTGAGTTTATTTACAGACACAAGATTCGTTTTCCTTACGACATTTTTAATGTTGCAAAACAGTTTTTTGCCAAAGACTTTACATTCAAAAGACCTTTAATTGGCATTATAGGCACTGATTTTCCAGAATTTAATGACCTAGTTACTGATTTTATTAAGGATAAAGAAATTATTGACATAATGGAACTAAATAGGTTTATCCTACCGCAAGTTTCCACTGTAAAAAGAACTACAGTTTTGAGTTTATCTACATATTAAAAAAACAGTATATGGCGATAAGTTCAAATAAGTTAATTCGTTTAGATAAAGTTAATTTTATTTACAGTGAAAAACAAAGTTTTAAAAAGTATTTAGAAAGCAAATTAGATGTTAACCAAGAAGTTACTTTAGATGAAATTATTTGCGATAAAAACTTCTTACCTCTAGTTGAAATCAATGGTAAAGTTAAAATGAATTCGTTTATTCTTGCAGGTTTAATAATTTGTTTTTATTCAGATGATTTTGAGCTAATAATGGAAAATGATTTTTTCAGCAGAGGTGAATTTAAAGTTAAAAGGCTTTTAAAACAATAAAAAATAACTCAAAACAACA
>CALISC010000094.1 GCA_938041945.1 uncultured Acholeplasmataceae bacterium
GATGTCATTATTCCAAGAGAGCAAGGCAAAGGATTGTTTTTCAGTTCCAATGTAATCGGCGACTTTGACTTCTTTACCCTTACAAACTCTGGTTTTTTATTGTGTACAGAACGAGTAAAAGAGTTTTGTAAAAACAACAATTATGAAAATGTTGTATTCTTAGAAATGGGTGAAATTATATAATTCACAAGCGTTTCAATCGAGGCATTTTTTGTTTTCTTTTTTCCGCCTTTGGCGGAATATTGGCGGGTGGTAATCCTACTCTGTATGGGTATGTATTTGATAGTAATATAGAAATAGACCCATTCGGGGTGGAGTGTAGTCTCGATTGACATTATCTTAATAACGTAGTACAAAAGACAAGAGTATCCACAAGAATGATAATTTGGATAACAGCTAAGGAGAATTTGATATGGGAATGATTGCAAACTATCAACTCATAAGTGATAGGGACTTAAAAAAACTTATGACCGAAAAAGATATTGCGGGTTTTACGGAAGAACTGCAAGAAGCCGAAGACTGTATTTTATTCGACATGGATAAAATGTGGGACGTTTTACATTTTGTACTTACCGGTGTTTCAGCAGGAAAGCCGATAGAGGGTAACCCGCTCAGTGAAGCAATTGTCGGAGTAAATTCTTTCGAAGAATGCGAAGATTTTATCGGATATACAAAAAAGGAAAACATACCATTAATCGTGAAAAAATTAAATGAAACCGATATTGATTCTCTTTTGGAAAACTTCAGTATGCAAAAATGTAAGGAAAATAAACTGTATCCGAATATCTGGGGTTATGAAGATGAAAAAGAAGAAATTATAGATGAACTTAAATGTGCATTTGCCGGACTTAAAGATTTTTATAACGAAGCAGCCCAAGCAGGTCAAAATGTTTTGGTTTCCATTTATTAAAATGTGAAGATTTTGAAATATTAGAATTTTGGAAATGAGTTTTTAGGAGGAAGTTATGGCTACTGCTTTTACTACTGAAGAAAAAGAAGTAATTAGAAAGAAATTACATAAAGTTGCAAAAGAATGCCTTCAAAGATATGGGGTTAAGAAAACCACCGTTGACCAAATGGCAGCAATGGTAGATATTTCCAAAGGTTCTTTTTATAATTTTTATTCCTCAAAAGAAATGTTATTTTTTACGGTCTTAGAAGAATATCAAATAGATGTTATGAATCGCCTGACAGAACAATTAGGTATGGAAGTCAAGATAGATACAAATCGTCTGGTACAGTTACTTTATGATTTTTATCAAGATTTTCGCTATTCATTTATGTATACCATATTTAAAAATCATGAAATGGAATTACTCGTAAGAAAATTGCCAAAAGAGGCGATAACAAATCATCATCTGATAGATGATAGGATGGTTAAAAAAATTGTGTCCCGAATCAACATTAGAGAAAATGTATCGGTAGAAATCGTCTCTGCTTTATTTAGAACGATTGCTATGACTATATTACACATTGAGGAAATAGGTGAAAAACAATTTGATACTTCATTGAAGTTAGTCATACAAGGAGTTGTGGAACAAATTACTAAGGAGGACAGGTAATGGTGAAAGAAGCAATTAGAACCGCAAACCTTTCTAAAATATATGGAACAAAAAATGTTGTCAACAACTTAAATCTATCAATAAAAAGTGGTGAAATAGTAGGTTTTTTAGGACTGAATGGTGCAGGGAAAACAACGACGATGAGAATGATGCTAGGATTGATAAAATCTACATCAGGAGAATGTTATATTCAAGGGAAAAAGTTAGATCTGAGTAATTTAGAACTTCGAAATGAAATAGGTTATATTATTGAGACACCTTATTCTTATCCAGACTTAACTGTGAGAGAAAATTTAGAAATTGTTAGTAAATTAAGAGGGGTCAATAAAGATAATATTGACTGGGTAATTGAAAAATTAAAACTAAAGCAATATGAACATAAACAGGAGAAGCATCTTTCTTTAGGAAATGTTGCGCGTTTAGGAATTGCAAAAGCGATTATTCATAAACCTAAAATTCTAATTCTTGATGAGCCAACAAATGGATTAGATCCTTTTGGAGTTATTGAAGTGAGAGAACTGTTAAAGGAATTGGCAAATAATCTAGGTACAACTGTTCTTATTTCAAGTCATAATCTGGAAGAAATATCTAAAATTGCTACTAGAATAGTCATTATACATGAGGGCAGACTTATAAGAGAAGTTGAAAGCAATGAATTAGAACAGTACTTAGAAAAGAAGTTACTAGTAAGTGGTTCTAATAATAAGGCCATGAAAGAAGTGAATACTATCGCACTGGACAATCAGAAGAATGCCGCAAGTGTTACCGGTGAAATTGAAAAATTTAAGTCAGGGGTTTACGATGAACTTAAAAAAAGTGGTGTGGATTTAGATATGCTTAAATCAATTTTCTCACCAAAAATTAGTTGAATTAATTAGTAATTTTTAAAAAGCGCTAACTCTCGTTAGCGCTTTTTCATTCTGTTTTATATCGTGTGCTGCAGTAAAAATTATTAGTCTAAAATTTTATCGTTTAGTAAAAAATCTTCAACTCCGATGTAAAAAATACCGTTGTCGTCGTGTCTTGGAATGATTTTATTTCGTACAATCACAATCTTTTTAAAAGAGTCGCCAATTTTTTTTAGCGATAGTGTTTCTTGTGCTAATTTTTCTTGAGTGTCTACATTTAAGGCGACTTGAATGTAGTATCTTAAATGTCCTTTATTTACCACAAAATCAACTTCTAGTTGTGTTTTTTTACGGTTGCCGTCTTGCTTAAACTCACAGTCAACTACACCAACATCAACATTATATCCACGGCGAATTAAGTCATTGTAGATTATGTTTTCCATAATGTGATTGGCTTCAATTTGTCTAAAATTTAGTCTTGAATTTCTAAGACCAATATCTGCAAAATAGTATTTTAGTGGTGTTGAAAAATATCTTGAACCTTTTACATCATACCTGTTAGCACGGTATAAAACATAAGCCTGTTCAAAAAAAGAAAGGTAATTTGAGATAGTGTTTGCAGATATTTTGATTTGTTTTTCCGATAAAAATCGTTTTGCTAGTTTACTTGGATTAGTCAGTGAACCAATTGCAGAAGACGTAAAGTCTAAAATCAGTCCAAGAGTGTCGCTTTCATTTTGTATTTTGTTTCTTTCAAGAATATCTTTAATATAAGTTTCATGAAATAGATTTTTTAAGTATTGACTTTTTTCAATATCGTTTTTTAAACTATAGATATACGGCATTCCACCGTATACTAGGTAGTTTTCAAACGCTAAATCTTTGTTTTCTTGCAAATCATAAACTTCTTTAAATGACAAAGGATTTACATGTATCTCATCACCACGGTCTCTAAACTGAGTTAACAGTTCAGTGGAGAGCATTTTAGAATTACTACCAGTTATATAAATGTCTAGATTTTTGTTTTTAGTCAGTCCCAACAGCACATCAACAAAAGACACATTTTTAACTTGACTATCAGTGTACGGATTGGCAACATTTTCAGATAACTGAATTTCGTCTATAAAAATATAGTGAATTTGATTTTGGTTTTTAGTTTTTTGTTTAATATAGTCGTTTAATCTAAACGGGTTTCTGTATTTTAGATTATCAATATCATCAAGCGCGATTTCAATAATTTGTTTTTCTTTAGCACCTATAGATAAAAGATGTTCTTTGTATAAATTAAAGAGCAGATAAGATTTACCACATCTTCTAATTCCTGTAATAATCTTAATTCTGCCATTGCCTTTTTTGTCTATAATTTTTTTTAAATACCAGTCTCTTTTGATTATCATATAAATCCTTTCGCAAATAATTTTGGTGTAAATACACCTTTTTATTACGAGTTTATTTTATCATAAATTGCAGATAAATTGAACTAAGATAAAAAATAAAGGTGGATTTCCACCTTTATTTTTTAAGTTTTTTCATATTATCTCATTAGATTTTGTTGGTCTCAGTGATGATATATTTTGCTGAATTACTGTATTTTCCAGCAAATTCATCTTGAGAAATGAAACAAGAGTCTGGAATATTGAAAAACTGTTTAGACTTTAATTTTAAAATGGTTTTGACCTCGTTTTTAGGTTTTATGCAAACTATGTCAAAGCCATATTCAAAAATCAGTTGTCCCAAAGACACAGTTTGAGTTGAACGAACTCCTGCTTCTCCTTTTAAAAAACTTCTAACTTTTTCTTCAAGAAAATGGCCTAGTTTAGCGTTTTTACCATAAACCATAAAAAGTAAATCACTTGCTTTTCTCCAAACAGCAAGACATAGATAAACTTAGCTGCTTTGGAAATATTTAGCATTTTCTATTGTAGTGTCATTAAAAGTAGCACCCCAAGTTTTTGCATCATAACTTGCGGCTTTAACTTCTAGAAACACATCTTTATCTTGACTTAACTTGCAGTCAAAGCCATGTTTATCTGTGTTAATTAGTTCGTATCCCAAATAGTGTCCTACCATTGAATCTCTGATTTCATTGATAAAACTGTCGGTATCTCCTTTTTGCCATTTTTCTTGGACTTTAGCAACTTCTTGTAGTGCCAAAAATCCTTCTAATAAAAACTCATTATCTATAGGCTTAAAATTACCTTTTTTAAGCAAGTCTATCACCAAAAACAACCTCCCGATAATTTGTGTCTATTTTATTTAATTCAGCAAATTTATTAATTCGCAAAATCATCGCATCGCTTATTTTAGGTTCTTTGTAATTTAGAGCAGTTAAAATTCTAAAAGCCTTATTTTTATTGTTAATTGGTTCGGGTAACTGAATCAAAATATATTTATGTTGCTTTTTGTCTTCTTTATTGATTTCGTAAACGGCTTGAGCAGTCGTTCCACTGCCGGCGTAAAAATCTAAAATTAAAGCGTTTTCGTGTTGTGAACACCTAATTAAAAATTTAATTAACTCAACGAGTTTTGGAGTGTCAAATATCCCATTTAAACATAATTTTTTTAAATCATTTGTACCTTGTCTTGAATAAAAATCCAAAACAGAAGATACATTGTTGACAGCATCTTTTAAGTATTCAATTTCATAAGGTCTTTTGTTTTTAAAACAAAGTCTGTTTTCTTTATGCAACTTAATAAATTTTTGTTTACTTGACCATCTGCGTGTTTTAAGCGGTTCTAAAGTTAGATTGATTTCATCGATTTTCAAATAATTAGGTTCACCTGGAGTAGATAAGTCTTTTGCAAAGTATATCTCACCGTTTTCATCAATATTTGAATAGTTTACTATCCAAGTCTCTCCAGTTTCCAAAACATAATCACTAACACTTTTTTTAAGTATTTCATTTGCAAGAGTAGAAGATTTTTTGTGAGCAGTTTTAACTTTTTGAATTATTTGTTTTATTTTTTTACTTTCAGTAGGTGATTCTATTCTGTTTATATAAAACCTTGGCAAGTTGGTTTTTGACTTAGCGTAGGCAACAACATACTCGTGTACTACATTTATATGTTTAGCATTACTTCTTTGAGATTGCTTTGTGATAAAAATCCCTGCTTTGTTTTCCTTGCCAAAAACCTCGTCACAAATCTGCACAAGACTAGCAAACTCGTTGTCGTCAATTGAAATAAAGATTACACCAGTTTCTTTTAATAATTCTTTTGCCTCAAATAGTCTTAGTTTAATGTCAGCAGACCATTTTGAGTTATTGTCGCTATAGACAAATGTGGAGTTTTTAGTATTATAGGGTGGGTCAATGTAAATAAAGTCTACAGATGATTTAAACTTTTTAAATTCAGCACTCCGCATAATTGCTAAATTATCGCCGATATAAATTTCGTTTTTATCCATTTTACCCCTCCTTTTTATAACTTTTTTAAAAATCTGCTTTATTTAAAAATAAAACTCTGACTGACATCAGAGTTTATAATCAAATGGAGCAGACGAGGGGAATCGAACCCCCATTTCAGCCTTGGCAAGGCCGTATAATAACCGTTATATTACGTCTACGTCTCTATTCACTTAACAAAATAATTTTACCACATCACTGAAAATTTACAAATTATTTGATTGAATAGAAATATAATTGAAAAATTTAAAATAAACTTCCATTAAAACCACCGAATCCATTAGTGCATCGTGAGTTTTTTTACCAGGTTCTTTTTCAAAATAAGTTTTGTAAGCATTAAAAAGAGATACATCGTTTTTTAACACAAAGTAGTCTTTGTGCAGACGAGAAAGGTCAACGAAATCAGTTTTTTCAAATAAATTGGGAAGTTGGTGAAACTTAATGTTTGCAACCAAACAAGGGTAGTCAAAATTACCCCAAACCACAAACTTAGTGCCGGTTTCTTTTAGTTTTTTTAGTTGATTGTAAAAGTTTTTAAAGGTAATTGCCGTTTTTTTGTATTGCTCTAAATCAAGTGTTAAAAACTCAGTAGTTTTCTTGTCAATTTCTAAACTTGATTTTACGAATTCTGTTTTTTTGGCCAGCACTTTTTTGCTTTGGTCAGTCAAGACATAGCCAAACTGAATGATTTGTTGAGGCGACTTAATTTTTCTTAAAGGAAGTAAAGTCATTTCAAAGTCAATAAAGCAAAGTTTATCAAAACTCAGCAGAGTTTGATACATTTCGCTTCTAATTTTGTTTAAATCAAAAATTAGCCTTTTGGGGTTAAGTGCAGATATTTTTAAAATTCCGGCAACCCGGAAAAACTTACCGTGGTCTTTTTTAGAAACTACTTGTTCTTCTTGAAACTCAAGTTCAACTAAGTAACTTACTTTAATGATTTCAAGGAAATAATTTAAGTTTTTAGGCAGCCTAAAACGAAGTACTTTGTTGTTTTCAAGTGCTTCAATTTCTCTTTTGAGTTTAGAAATTTTTTTAACTACGATTGTGGCTCGGTTCATTCTTTTAACTCCTTGATTTGTCTAATTTGATTTAACCTTAATTTAAATGTTTTGAGTTCCTCAATACTGGCTGCTTTCAGTTTAGCAACCGAGCCAAAATGACGAATTAGCGTACGTTTTTTTGCATCAGAAATTCCGGTTAAATTATCTAACTTAGTTTTAAAAGCGGTTTTTAAGAGTTTCGCTTTATGGGTTTGATATGAAAATCTATGGACTTCTTCAGAAATTCTAATTAAAAACTTATATAAATAACTGTGTCTATCAAGTTCGTGTGAAGAGTTGTTCCAAACTAAAGCAGCAAGCCTATGGTGCTCATTTTTCTTAAGTCCAATAACTGGAATATTTTTATCTAAATGTCTGATTTGCTCTTCGGCTGCTTTAACTTGGTTTTCAGCGCCATCTACTGCGATTAAATCGGGTAGATAAGTGATTTCTTGGTCTTGAATACGCCTTGAAATCACTTCTTTGATCCCAGCAAGATCGTCGTTTTTAGGTGTATTTTTTAAGTTAAACTTGCGGTAAAGTGACTTTAAAAACTGTCCGTTTTTCAAAACTATGCAACCAGATACTTGCGCCTGTCCTTGAATTTGTGCGTTGTCATAAGCCTCAATGGTCTCCGGCATAAAACCAATTTTGCTTTTCAGTTTTTTCAGTCCTTTTTCTAAGATTAAAGACTTTTCTAAATATACAGCACTGAACTTAGTCAAAATACTTTCTGCATTTTTTTGAGCAAGTTTTGTCAATTCGTGTTTTTGGCCTTTTTTTGGAATTTTGGCAAGTTTGCCAAATCTAGTGCTAAAATCTTCTTCCTGAAAATTATCTGAAAACAACAGTTCATCTGAATAAATTCTAGATTCATATATTTGGTCTAAATATTGAAGCGCGTAGTCTTTAGGATCACCTACATACTCAAAAATATTTCTTTTCTGGTCGACAGTTTTCCCAAACCTTTGAATCAAAATATAAACAGCCACGTATTTTTCGTCAAATGCAAAACCTATGATATCTCTGTTTTGTGAGTCGTTGCTGTTTACAGTTTGTTCTACTATTGTTGCTTTAATTGCTTCAATTAAATTTTTAAAATCTAGTGCCAACTCAAAGTCTGAGTTTTCTGCGCACTCTTTCATTTTGGCGGTTAAAGTTTTTAAAATGTCTTTGGCCTTAGTTTGAAAAACACGCTTAACTACTTTAGTGAGTTCTTTTGCTGTAAACTCTTTTTCTAAATCAGATATACCCAAATTATTTGCCAAACCTGTTAAGATATCTTGATCAGTTTTAGAAATTTTTCCGACTCTTTTGGGAAAAATTCTGTTCAAAACATCACAGGTTTCTCTTGCTTGAAAAGTATTTGGAAAAGGACCAAAACCATTGAAGTTAAACTTACGAACCCTTTTGACCAAAAGTTTGGTGTAGGGTTTATCTGTGACCACAATGTATGGATACGTCTTGTCGTCAATCAGTCTAATGTTGTATTTTGGTCTGTATTCTTTAATTAAGTTTTGCTCTAAAATCAGCGCATCTTGCTCAGTGTTGCAAACCACATACTCAAGATTTTCAATTTCTTTAACTAAAAGTGCGGTTTTGCCAAAAACTTTGGTTTTAAAATAAGAAAGTACGCGGTTTTTTAAGTTTTTTGCTTTGCCAACATAAATAACGCGACTATCTAAGTCGCGCATAATATATACTCCTGGGTTTTGAGGTAAGTTTTTTAAATTTTCTTCAAGTGTTAATTTCATCTCTTAGTTTTAAACTAAGTTATCTTGAATTGAAATTAAAACTCAATTTGGACGTTTCCAGCTAGAATTTCTTCAAGCGCTTTGCCAACTTCTTTATCGCAAAGTGAGTTTTCAACGCGAACTTTTTTACTTTGAATAAGTTTAGCAACTTTGGCAGAAGTATAGGCTAACTTATATTTTGAGTTGATAATTTTAGTCAGTTCATCAATTGAAGGATAACGCATTCCGTCTTTTTGTTTATTCATAAACTATTTCTCCTTTTGAATTTCTTCTATATAACTTAAAAATCTACGTTCAGAACGACATTCCTCGGCCAAAACGATAGCCTGCAGAGTTTCCACAGTTTTAGAGATTTCTGAGTTTATAACTATGTAGTCATATTTATCTGCACATTTAAACTCGTTTTTCGCCTTTTCAATGCGCTCTGAAATTCTTTCATCTGTTTCAGTTCCACGTTGTTTTAGTCTAGAAATTAAATCTGCTTTAGTAGGTGGTGCAATAAATATATAAATTGCGTCAGTTAACACGCTTCTTGCCATTAAAGCACCGTTGACATCAATTTCTACCATCACGTTTTTACCAGTTCTTCTTAGTCTCTCAACTTCTTCAAAAAGTGTACCATAGTAGTTGCCAACGAAATAATTCCATTCTAAAAACTCATTATTTTCTAGTTTTGCTTTAAAATCTTTTTCGGAAATAAAATAATAGTCAACTCCGTGCTTCTCTCCGTTTCTTGGTACACGAGTGGTCGCTGAAACTGAGAAAACAAAATTATTTACTTTTTCAAACAACGCCTTTCTAATTGAAGATTTGCCTACCCCAGAAGGACCAGACATCACAATTAACAGGCCTTTTTTTGCTTCTTTCATAGAGTTAATTATATATTATATTTTTGCTTTTTAAAAGGATTTTTTTGAAAATAAAAAAAGCCTGGTTAAAACAATTTAGCAGAAAGGAGAAGAATGAACTACTAAATTATCTTATCCAAGGCTTTTTTAAACTAAAATAAGTGAAACTATTCAGGTTTTTGAATTTCTAACTCAAGTTCGGCCATTATTTCGGGGTTTTTCAGTAAGTACTGTTCAACTTGTGCTTTACCTTGTCCGATTTTTTCTTCTTTTAAAGAAAACCAAGAGCCTGCCCGTTGAATTAGATTTTTTTCAACTGCTAAATTGATAACTTCTGAAACTCTTGAAAAACCAGTTCCGTATCTAAGTTCTATAGAACAAGACCTGAAAGGAGAGGCAACTTTATTTTTAACTACTTTAATGTTAACTAAATTACCGTAAAGTGTGCCATCTGCTTGTTTTAAACTTTCGCCTTTTCTAACCTCTATTCGCTGAGTTGCGTAGAACTTAAGTGCACGACCTCCCGTTGTAGTTTCAGGACTGCCAAAAAGCACACCAACTTTTTCTCTAATTTGGTTAATAAAAATCAAAGTAGTATTAGATTTTGCAACTATACCTGAAAGTTTTCGCATAGCCTGGCTCATTAGTCTAGCGTGTAGC
>CALISC010000095.1 GCA_938041945.1 uncultured Acholeplasmataceae bacterium
CAAAATACAGCGCCGTTGTTTTCAAAAAACATTTTAGTTTTTTTAAAGACAACGGTGTTTTTTCCAAAGATAACTTAGATAAAGGCACTTACCTTTTTTTAAAACATTTTAGTTTAGCAAACTTAAGCGCTAAAACCGCTTTAGACATTGGTGCAGGAACTGGAGAAATTTCAATAATTTTGGCAAAGTTTTTCAAAGACCTTAATATTTTAGGCCTTGAAATTAACGAAAGAGCAGTTTTGCTTGCCAAAAAGAACTCAGATCTTAACGGAGTTGAAAACGTTAGTTTTCAGCAAGGCGATTTTTTGGAGTTTGAAACCAGTAAAACTTTTGATTTAATAGTTTCAAACCCGCCGATTAAAATCGGCAAGCAAAATTTGTTTAAGTTCTACGAAAAAGCAAGTACCTTGCTTTCTGAAAACGGCCAGTTTTCGCTAGTTGTCAAACACTCGCAAGGCGCGGGAAGCCATATTAAGTTTTTAAAAACTTTATTTAAGTTAGTGGAATTCAAAAAAGACGCAACTTACTATTTAATTTCGTGTTTTAATTAACTTATTTTAAATAAAACTAAATCGGTTTTATTTAAACCTTAAAAAAGGAGTTTAGATAAATATGGGAAGAGCATTTGAAGTCAGAAAAGAGGCTAAGGCTAAAACTGCTGCTGCTAAAACCAAAGTTTACTCAAAATACGGCAGGGAAATCTACGTCTTGGCTAAAAACGGATCTCCAGACCCGCAAAGCAATCCTGATTTGAAGCGAATTATTGAAAAAGCCAAAAAAGACCAAGTGCCAAACGACATCATTCAACGCGCAATTGACAAAGCCAAGGGCGCAGGTGGCGAGAGTTTTGTCCCGGTTATTTACGAAGGCTTTGGCCAAGGTGATGCTCAGTTTATAATTGAAACTTTAACTGACAACGTCAACCGCACAATTTCTCAAATCAGAGCAGTGCTTAACAAAACTGGCGGAAAACTCGGAGTATCTGGTTCAGTTTCGCATCAATTCGCACACGAAGCAGTTTTTAAACTGCCGATTCAAGAAGACGAAGTAATAACTGCTTTAATTGAAGCAGACGCAGACATTAAAGATACCACAGCATTACCTGACTCAACTGTAGTTTACGCAGAAATCGATAAATACGCACAAGTCAAGTCAGCACTTACCACTGCTTTTCCAGACACTGAGTTAGAGATTGACGAAATCACTTATTCTGCGCTTAACTTAGTTGAGTTATCTCAAGAAAGTCAAGATAAGTTTGACCAAATGCTTGCAATGCTTGAAGAACTAGATGACGTTCAGCATATTTATCACAATGTAAAATAAATTTATGGGAAAAGAAATTTTAGACTTTATTTTTAACAAAGTTGGCTATATCGCCACAGTCTCAAAAGAAGGTGTGCCAAACGTTGGTCCCAAAGTTACTATGCGCCATTTTTCTGGCAACATCTTGATTTGGAATGAAACCACTTGCAAGCGAACTAAGTTTAATATTGAACAAACCCAAAAAGCATCAGTTTGTTTTGTTGATGAGACTACACAAACTGGCTTTCGCTTTACTGGTCGCGCAACTATCTTAGATAAATCTAGTCAGTTGTTTGAACTGTATTCAGAAAACGCCAAAACATTAGGCTTAAAACAACCAGAATACTTTGGACAACTGGTGGTTGAACAGATTTATTTGCTAGACCGCGGACCAAAAGCAGGAACATTGCTAAAGAATTTTGCTTAAAAGGTTCTTGTTTTCAAATGCTGCTGTTAAAAAAGAAATTAAATTCAAATTAACCGAGCTAGGCTCGGTTTTTTTATTTTTTTTAAATCGTTTGGCTAAAAAAACCAAATAGTATATAATTATTAGGTATGTGCACACGCACAAAGGCAATGATATGTAAGGTTATTAAAACACAAATAGCCGTTGCTGTGTTTTAAACAATTTACATGGAGCAAGCCTAATCTTAGAATTAGACGAAAGGAGACTTAAATATGGCTGAAAAATCAAAAGGAACAGTAAGAATTACTCTTAAGTCATATGATCACAAACTAATTGATCAAGCAGCACTTAAAATCGTTGATGTTGTAACTAAAACTGGTGCCACTGTCGTAGGACCTGTGCCACTACCAACTAAACGCGAAATCTTCACTGTACTTCGTTCACCGCACGTTAACAAAACTTCTCGTGAACAATTTGAACGAAGAACCCACAAAAGATTGATCGTAATTGAAAAAATCGGTCAAAAAACTCTGCCTCAATTGTTTCAAACTGACTTACCATCAGGTGTTGATATTGCGTTAAAACAATAATTTAACACACAAGAACAGGCAAAACAGACAAATTATCGTAAACGATAGAAAGGAATATATATGTCTAAAGGAATCTTAGGTAGAAAAATTGGAATGACTCAAATCTTTTCTGAAGACGGCAAGTTAATTCCAGTTACCGTTCTAGATTGCACTGACAACGTTGTACTACAACAAAAAACTGTTGGAAAAGACGGATATGTTGCTACACAACTTGGTTGCCAATCTAAACGCGAAAGTCTTGCGAACAAACCAATTTTGGGACATGTTGCAAAAGCAAATACTGCTCCTAAGCGCTTCGTTAAAGAACTTAGGTTCAAACACAGCGCCTCTGAGCTAGCAGGCCTTGCAGTTGGTCAAACTGTAGAACCTACAATTTTTAAAGAAGGAGAACTAGTTGACGTCATTGGAATCACTAAAGGTAAAGGTTTCCAGGGTTCAATTAAGAGACACGGCCAACGCCGTGGACCTGAATCTCACGGTTCTCGCTACCACCGCGCTCCTGGTTCAATGGGCGCCATCAAGGGAAATATGAAAGGAAAACCACTTCCTGGTCACATGGGACACGAACAAGTGACTATTCAAAACCTTGAAGTTGTCAAAGTAGACAAAGAACAGTCTTTACTACTAATTAAGGGTGCCGTTCCTGGCCCAAATAAAGGATTTGTTGTGGTTAAATCCGCTGTACGCTAAAGGAGTTTAAATTATGGAATATAAAGTATTAAACCAAAGCGGCAAAAAAGTAAAAACAATTGAGTTAAAAGATTTTGTTTTTGGAATTGAGCCACATAAACAAGCACTTTACGACGTTGTTCGTGCTCAACGTTTAGCAATGCAACAAGGTACTCACCTTGTTAAAAACCGTTCAATGGTTTCAGGCGGTGGACGTAAACCTTATAAACAAAAAGGAACTGGTAGAGCGCGTCAAGGTTCTCGCCGTGCAGTTCAATTTGTTGGCGGTGGTGTGGCGTTTGGTCCACAAGTTCGCGAATACGACATTAAAATCAACAAAAAAGTTCGCCAACTTGCACTTCGTTCAGCACTTTCTCAACACGCGCAAAAAGGAACTTTAGTATTAGTTGACAAACTAACTTTACCTGAAGTTAAAACTAAACTATTTGCCCAAATTCTAGAAAGTCTAAAACTTGACCGCAAAGTTCTGTTTGTAGACTCTGAGTTTGACAACAACGTAGTTTTAAGTGCTAGAAACATTAGCAAAATTACTGTAATGAACGAACCTAGCCACACATCTGTTTATGATTTACTAGACGCTAAATACCTACTTTTAACAGTTGGTGCTGCTAAAGAATTCGAGGAGGCTTTATGTTAAATTTAACTAAAATTAAACAATTTGACGTTTTAGTTGAACCAATTATCACTGAAAAGTCAAACAAGTTAATTGAAGCCTCAAATTCATACACTTTCCGTGTAAAAAAAGACGCTACTAAACCAGAAATTAAGGCTGCTGTTGAATCTGTTTTTAAAGTAACTGTCTTGAAAGTAAGAACTGTGATTTCTCCTGCTAAGAAAAAAACAGTTGGACGCTACCAAGGAATGGTATCTGCTTTCAAAAAAGCCATCGTTACTCTTAAAGAAGGCGACAAGATTGCCGAATTTACAATTTAGTGAAAGGAGTAAATGATGAAAATTAAGAACTATAAACCTACTACTAACGGACGTCGTAATATGTCCGTGATTGATTACTCTGAACTTTCAAAAGTTGCTCCAGAAAAATCACTTTTAACTACTTTGAAAAAAACTGGTGGCCGCAATAACCAAGGAACTATCACTGTCAGACACATCGGTGGTGGAGTTCGCCGCAAATACCGCATTATTGACTTTAAACGCAATAAAGACGATATAGAGGCAGTTGTTAAAAGTATTGAATACGACCCAAACCGTTCTGCCAACATCGCTTTAGTTGCCTATAAAGACGGCGAGAAACGCTATATCTTGGCGTGCGAAGACTTAAAAATTGGTCAAGTTATTCAAAGTGGCGAAAAAGCCGATATCAAAATTGGAAATGCGCTACCACTTGGCAAAATTCCAGTTGGTACTTTTGTACACAATGTGGAACTAAAACCTGGTAAAGGTGGCCAAATCGCGCGTTCTGCCGGAACTTCTGTCCAAATTTTAGGACGTGAAGAGAAATACGTACTACTTCGTCTGCAAAGTGGTGAAATGCGCAAAGTATTGGCAACTTGCCGTGCAACTATTGGTGTAGTTGGCAACTCTCAACACGAACTAGTCGTTTTAGGTAAAGCCGGCCGCGTGCGTTTGATGGGTGTGAAACCTCATGTTCGTGGTACTGCGATGAACCCAGTTGACCACCCTCACGGTGGTGGTGAAGGCCGTACACCAATTGGTCGTAAACAACCACTTACTAAATGGGGTAAGAAAACTCGTGGTGTTAAAACTCGCGATCCTAAAAAAGCATCTAACAAACTTATTGTTAACCGTAGAAAAGGAGGGAAATAATGTCTCGTTCAATTAAAAAAGGACCTTACTGTGAATATACCTTACTTGCAAAAATTGAAAAAATGGCAAAAGCAGGCGAAAAGAAAGTTATTCAAACCTGGTCTCGCCGTTCCACTATTTTCCCAATTTTCGTAGGTTTCACTTTAGCCGTTCACAACGGAAAAGAACACGTGCCTATCTATATTACTGAAGATATGGTTGGCCACAAACTAGGTGAGTTCGTACCAACTCGTACATTTAGAGGACACACCAAAGCCGACAAACGTGCTGCGGCTAAATAAAGGTGGTGAAAATTATGGAAAAACAAGCAAAAGCAATAGTACATGACGCCAAAGTTACACCACGCAAAGCGAAATTAGTGATTGACTTAATTCGCGGTGCTAACATCAAAGAAGCCCTTGCTTACCTTGAGTTTACTAACCGCAAAGCCTCTCCAATTGTTAAAGAGTGCTTAAAATCAGCAATCGCAAACGCTGTTAACAACCTAAAATTAGACCGTGCTAAGTTGTATGTTAAAGAATGCTATGCAACTGAAGGTCTAAAAATGAAAAGAATGTTACCACGCGCTAAAGGCTCTGGCGACACAATTGTCAAAAGACGTAGCCACATTACAGTAGTTGTGGCTGAAAGGGGATAAGAATGGGTCAAAAAGTTAGTCCAGTCGGTTTAAGAACCGGAATTATTCGCAACTGGGAATCTCGTTGGTATGCAGACAAAAAACTAGTGCCTGTATACATCAAAGAAGACTATGAAATTCGCAAAGCCATTAAATCTTATCCTGAATACAAAGAGGCTTTAATTTCTTCAATTGAAATTGAACGCTACAAAGGTAAAGAAAAAGACAAAGTTAGAATTCGTCTTTACACCGCCAAACCAGGACTAGTTATCGGTACCAACGCCGAAACTCGTGCGAAAGTTATCAAAGCCCTTGAGAAAATCACTAAAAAAGACATTATTTTAAATGTTGTTGAAGTGAAACGCTCAGAACGTAGCGCTGAAATCGTTGCTCAATCAATCGCTACCCAACTTGAAAACCGTGCGTCTTTCCGCCGTGTACAAAAAATGGCAATTCAACGTGCCCTTAAAGCTGGAGCACTAGGTTGTAAAACTCTAATCTCTGGTCGTCTAGGTGGTGCCGAAATGGCGCGCTCAGAAGGATATTCTGAAGGCCGTGTTCCTCTTCAAACTCTAAAAGCAGACGTAGATTACGCAACAGCAGAGGCCAACACTACTTACGGTATTCTTGGGGTTAAAGTCTGGATTTACAACGGAGACGTCAACAAAGGCGAAACTCGCGAAGAGAAAATCAAGGCCTATGAAGACGCAGCACCAGAGCGCAGACCAAGATTTAAAAAACCAGGTCAAAGACCTGCTCGCCCAAACGGAGGTAAATAGTTTATGTTAATGCCAAAAAGAACTAAATATC
>CALISC010000096.1 GCA_938041945.1 uncultured Acholeplasmataceae bacterium
CAGAGGAACTAGCAATCGTTTTGGGTATATAGTGGTAGAAATTGGGAATTCTTTAGTTGAAAATGAAAAACCTTCAAGAACAAATCCTTGAAGGTTTTTAAAAATATATCCTTAAAAAAACAATATTAGTCTGTTGCTTTAGATGCAAAAAGCATTGCAACAATTACAGCAAGTCTCAAAAACTCAATGTACATCCAAGTAAGTGTAGAAATCAATCCCAAAATCGCAACATAAGAATAGCCTTTTTCAAGACCATCGTTTTGTGCAACTTCTCTTAGCCCCTCAATACTAAAGGTTAAAACTATTGTTAAATAAAGGATGTAGACAGTGCTTAGCGCAATTTGCAACCAAAGATAAGTTGTATTGCTGTAAAGCTGGTTATTGGTATTTCTAAAAACTAACCAAAGTATTAAGTTAACTAAAGACATTAAAAGCACAGTTAGCCCTAAAAACATCATGACTTTGTAGAGTTTGCGAGTTCCTCTGACCCAATTGCTTAAGTTTAAAACTAATACTGTTAAAAAGACAAAAGCAGTTGCGCAAAGTGCAATTATACCAACGCCTCTTAAAATCATTTCAAAAACTAAAGTAATTGCACCAATAAAGACGCCTGATGAAATTGAGTATACCCAAACTGAGAATCTAGCAATTGAGACAAAGTTGCCAAGTAGGGAAAACAAAAACATTAAGCCAAATGCACCAAGTGAAACTATTGAAAAGATAACTAAATTAGATTTTCTTTGATCTGCGGTTAAACCCGATGTGTTGCTAAAAATAAAATAATAACCTAAGAAAAAAACAACTAAAGCAAAAGCAGAAAGCAGACCTACGAAAAATAAACTTTTCAGTAAAAGAGATTTAAAAGTAGTTTTTGGAACTGCGTATTCTTTAAGTGAATAGTCTTGTACTTCTTGAGTCTGAATTCTAGAAATTTTCTTTAAATTAGGATTTATCATATTGCCTCCTTGCGACATCTTTTAAAAAGATAACTAACAAATTCATTATAACAACAAAATAATCAGTTTTAACTAAAATATTCGCACTATTACCCTAAAAACTCTAAGCAAATATACATTTTTTTGTATTTTTAAATGGTAAAATATTTGTGCTATGAGATACTATGAAAATTTTAAAGGAAACCGTTGGAAAAAGACAATTGACGTAGCTGACTTTATTCAAGCAAACTACACAGAAGCAAAAAAATTTACGCTTACTTTAGCAGGTCCAACTAAAAATACCTTAAAACAAGTTGAAAAATTAAATGAACTTATTACTGAAGAAACTAAAAAAGGAATTCTTGACGCCGAATGTAAGATTTCTTCAAACATTTTGGCATACGGACCTGGATACTTACTTGGAGACAGCGAAACTACACCCGAATGCATTGTTGGTCTGCAGACCGACAAACCTTTAAAACGCGCTTTATTTGCAGAAGGCGGAATTAAAATTGCCAAAAAAGCCTTATCTTCATACGGATATGAACTAGATAAAGACACTGAAGAAATTTTTACTAAATACCGAAAAACTCACAATCAAGGTGTGTTTGATGTGTACCCTGAAAACATTAAAATCGCTAGACACAATCATGTGATTACAGGGCTTCCAGACGGATACGGTCGTGGCCGAATTATTGGCGACTACCGCCGTTTAGCGCTTTATGGTGTTGACCGCTTGATTTTAGAAAAACAAAAAAGCAAAGCAAGTTTTGAGTTTCCGTATACTCCTGAAATTATTCAAAAAATTGAAAACCTAGAGATGCAAATCAAAGCACTTCATGACTTAAAACAAATGGCAAAACTATACGGCTTTGACATTTGTTTACCTGCTCAGTCTGCAAAAGAGGCAGTACAGTGGACCTATTTTGCGTATTTGGCAGCAATCAAACAACAAAATGGTGCTGCAATGTCACTAGGTAGGGTTTCTACTTTTTTTGATATTTACATTGAAAAAGACAAGCAAGAAGGCAGATTAACTGAGTCTGAGGCCCAAGAGTTAATTGACAACTTTGTATTAAAGTTAAGAATGGTTAGATTTGCACGCACACCTGAGTATAACTCTGTGTTTTCGGGAGACCCAGTTTGGGTAACTGAGTCTATCGCTGGAATGAATGGAACTACTAAGTCTTTTGTAACTAACACTTCATTTAGAATGTTGCACACTCTTTATAACTTAGGAGTTTATCCTGAGCCTAATTTAACTGTGCTTTGGTCTGAAAAACTACCTGCTGACTTTAAGAAGTATTGTGCAAAAGTGTCAATTGAAACTTCAGCTATTCAGTATGAAAACGACAAGTCTATATCTGAATGCCATGGCTCTGACTACGCAATTGCCTGTTGTGTTTCGCCAATGGCAGTTGGTAAAGAAATGCAGTTTTTCGGAGCACGTGCTAACTTAGCCAAAACTCTGCTTTACGCACTTAACCAGGGTAGAGATGAAATGACTGGAGAACAGGTTATCACTCTGCCTAAAACTGAACTTTTAAAAGATGGTAAATTTGAGTTTAAAGCGGTTTACAAGGCTTTTAAAATTGCAATGAAAGAAGTTGCAAAACTTTATGTTAACGCCCTTAACATCATTCACTATATGCACGATAAATACGCATATGAATCTATGCAAATGGCACTACTAGATGACGAAATTACTCGTAATTTTGCAACTGGAATCGCCGGACTTTCAGTAGTTGCAGACTCTCTATCTGCAATAAAATATGGATGTGTTGAGCCAATATACGATGAAACCACTAACCTAATAAAAGACTTTAAAACGACTGGCGAATGGCCAAGATACGGAAACGCAGATGACAGAGCAGATGAATTAGCAGTTGCCGTAGTTAAAGATTTTTGGAAGGAAATCGCTGCTAACCCCACCTACTTAAACGCCAGACCTACCATGTCCATTTTGACAATTACTTCAAACGTAGTTTATGGTATACACACTGGTTCTACTCCAGATGGCCGCAAAAAAGGTGAACCTTTTGCGCCTGGTGCAAATCCTATGCATGGCC
>CALISC010000097.1 GCA_938041945.1 uncultured Acholeplasmataceae bacterium
TTTTCTGGTTTTTGAACAGGTTTTGCTGGTTTTTCTTCAGTTTGAGCAGATTTTTCTGCTTGTTTTTGTTCTTGGCGTTCACGGTTGAACTTAGGTTTACGAGCAGGACGTTCAAAACGTGAGTCGTATTTGCGTTCATCGCGACTAGGAATTTCAACAGCATCTAAAGTAAATTGAATGTCGTCTTGAGATTCAATTGCTTCAACTACGCCACCTTGTCCTTCAACTACAGCATTGGTTAAAACATTGATAATTAGTTGAACTGAACGAGTTGCGTCGTCGTTTGCAGGAATTACGTAGTCAATGCCGCGTGGATCTGAGTTAGTGTCTACAATTGCAAACACAGGAATGCCAACTTTTTTAGCCTCGCGCACTGCGTTGAACTCTTTTGAAGGGTCAACTACAAATAAAGCGTCTGGTACTCTTTTCATAGTGCGAATTCCGTCTAGGTTTTTTTCAAGTTTAGCAATAATGTGAGTGTATTCTGCTTGTTGTTTTTTAGAAAGTTGTTCAAACTCACCTGCTTCTCTTTTTTCAATCAGTTCGTTTAGATACTTGATTCTATTTTTAATTGTTTTAAAGTTAGTTAAAGTACCACCTAACCAGCGTTCTGCCACAAAGTATTGACCTGTGCGGTCAGCCGCTTCTTTGACAGCGTCTTGCGCTTGTTTTTTGGTACCGACAAAAATAATTTGTCCACCTTCTTTAATTATTTGTAAAAGAGCCTTATAAGCGTCTTCTAACTTCTCCGCTGTTTTGTTTAAATCCAATACATAAATGCCGTTTTTACGTCCAAAGATGTATGGTTTCATTAACGGATTCCATCTTTTTGTAGTGTGTCCGAAGTGGGCACCTGCTTCTAATAATTGCTTAACTGTTACAACAGCCATATAAATTCACCTCTTTCGTTTCCTTCCGCTGATGTTAATATATTCCACCTATTTCAAAAGATTAAAAATAGGCACTAGAAATATACAAACGCACCAACGTGCAATTTGTATAAAATATAGCATAATTTCGCTGATTTTTGTCTAATTTTGATTTTAA
>CALISC010000098.1 GCA_938041945.1 uncultured Acholeplasmataceae bacterium
CTGTTGAACTAATTCATCCAATTGCGCTTGAACAAGGAACTAAGTTCTCAATCCGTGAAGGTGGACACACAGTTGGTGCAGGTTCAGTAACTAAAATTATCGCTTAATTTAAGTAAGTAAATTAGTTATTTAATTTAATAACAAAAGCATTTTAAAAAAAGGCCTATGGTTGGGCATGCCCTGCCTTGGCCTTTTTTACCAAAACTTAAAAAAGGAGCGCGAAAAAATATGAAGTATAAACACTCTAAATTGCTTTCATCAGGTTACTTGAAAGTTTCTGATACACACGAACTTTACTTTGAGGAACGAGGCTCTAAATCGGGAATTCCTTTGATTTTTATCCACGGAGGACCGGGTGGCGGGTTTTCAAAAAGTGCTGAGTACTTTTTTAATCCTCGTAAGTTTCACTATATTTTGTTTGACCAACGCGGAGTTGGCCGTTCTAAACCTTTTTTAGAAACCAAAGATAACGATATTTTTCAAATAGTTGACGACATTGAAAAAATCCGCAAACACTTTGGATTTACAAAAATTTGGCTATTTGGTGGTAGTTTTGGCTCAACCATCGCGCTAACTTACGCAATTTGCTATCCTGAGCATACTGCCGGAATGCTAATTCGTGGTATATTTTTGGCAAGACAAGAAGACTGCGATTGGCTGTATTCTGGTGCTCAAAACTTCTATTGGCTTGAATACAAAGAGTTTATCGCAGAAATTGGTGATACTAAAAAAGTTGCAGATATCGTGCCTGAGTACCTTAAAAAAATCACCTCAACAGATAAAGCAATTAGTGACAGAGCCTCACTTAAATGGGCAAATTATGAACTTTCTTTGGTTTTTCCTATAAAAAGACCAGAACTTTTGGCAACTCAGGCTACAAACTCAGAGCGACAAATTGCTTTAATGGAGTCTTTCTTTTTTGCCAATAAAACTTTTAGTAAGGACGATAACTATATTCTTACAAACATCCACAAAGCCGCGCACATCCCGACTTATATAGTACACGGCAGATATGACATGGTCTGTCCACTAAAACAGGCTTATTTAGTTCACGAGGCAATCCCTGGTTCTAAATTAACCGTAGTTGAACTTGGTGGCCACGCTTCTTCTCATAAACCCACTTTTAAAGCAATTCAAAAGTATTTAAAAGAAATCATTAAAAATAGCAAATAATTCAAATGAACTTTTATTTTTATCTAAATTTTAATATAATATTAACAAGTTAAACACACTAACGGAGGAATAAAATGATTAAATTAGTAGTAATTAGACACGGCCAAAGTGAATGGAATTTAGCCAATAAATTCACTGGTTGGACAAATGTTGAACTTTCTGAAAACGGAGTAAAAGAAGCCAAAGCAGCGGGTCTTTTACTAAAAGAAAAAGGCTTTAGTTTTGACCTTGCTTTCACTTCTTCTTTAAAACGTGCCCAAAACACACTTGCCTATGTTTTAGAACAACTTGGTCTTTCTGATATTGAAATCAGACGCTCATACCTATTAAACGAACGCCACTACGGTGCTCTTCAAGGTCTAAATAAAGCAGAGACAGCAGAGAAATACGGAGATGAGCAAGTAAGAATTTGGCGTCGTTCTGCAGAAGTACGTCCACCTGCCCTAGATTTTGACGACCCTCGTCACCCTCGTTTTGACGAGAACTTAAAAGGAATAGATCCAAAAGAACTACCAGCTTGTGAAAACTTACTAGACACAGTTGACCGCGTGGTTAAATACTGGGAAAGTGATATTAAACCAGCACTACTTGCTGGCAAAAAAGTAATAATTGCTGCTCACGGAAACTCTCTTCGTGCACTTTATAAATACATTAACAACGTCTCAACTGCAGACATTATGAATGTTGAGCTGCCAACCGGCAAACCACTTGTTTTTGAGTTTGACGCCAGCCTAAACATTCAAAAAACTTACTATATTTAATATTTAATAAACCAAAATATCGGGGTCAAGTGAAATTCTTAACTGGTGGTCCAAGCCCACGAGCAACAGTTTAAAAATGTTGTAGAACAGGATAGTTTCCTGTGCCAACGGTCAAAGTCCGGATGAAAGATAGGAAGGCATTTATTTTAACTAAAAAATGTAATCAATTTTGAAATAAAATTTATTCTTATTGATGAAGTTGGTAAAGCTGAAGTTTATAAAGAACGTATTATTAGCAAAGATACTGTCATGGGAGTTTTAAATAGGCTAATTGGCGACCAACGTAAATTTTATCAAGCTAGGCAATCAGAAGATTATTACTTTCGTGAATTAGAAGATTTAATTAGTTATGCAGATGCACCTAAATATATTTCTCATGAAGTGATTTATTTGAGAAATATAGAAGGAAGTGAAGATAAGAATGGATATATGGGTATGGTAAAA
>CALISC010000099.1 GCA_938041945.1 uncultured Acholeplasmataceae bacterium
AAAAAGGAGTGATTTTACATATGAAAATCAAAAAAATCTTAATGTATTTACTGCTTCCAGCATTATTGTTGACTTTAGTTGCTTGTGGTGCGAAAAACCCAACACCAGCGCCTCAACCAGCGCCAATGCCTACTCCAACCCCAAAACCTACACCAAAACCAGATGAAAACCCAAAACCTTCTAAAGTCGAATACAGTGTGAAGTTCTTTGATGGCAAAACTTTACTTGCTGACAATACAGTAGAAAAAAACAATACTGTTGACTTACCTGCTACACCTGCAAAAGAAGGGCACGAGTTTAAAGGTTGGTATCTAGATAAAGTGTTTACTCAACAATTTGTACCAACTCAAAAAGTTACTAGCAATTTAAATGTTTATGCTAAGTTTACCCCACTTAAATATAATATAGACTTCTTTGATGGCGCTAACAAAATTGGCAATAGAGTAATTGAATACAACCAAACTATTCAACTACCAGATGCTCCCAAAAAAGATGGATATAACTTTGTAGGTTGGTTTCAAGACAGCGAACTTACTAAAATATTAGATTTATCTACTAAAGTTACTAAAGACATGAAAATCTACGCAAAATATCTAACAGATTTAGAGTATTTCTTAGAGGCTAGAACCAACACTGTTGAAAAAGATACATTTAAATACAACTACAGTTTTCTTTTACCAATGTTTTTGAAAACAAAATAAAAAACGTTCCACTGCCGGGCGCATTCTTTAACGGAACTACTTACTACAACCGCAACAACAGCATTTCTTACCTAAGAGACGAAATTACTAGTGGTGCTTTACTTAAAGACCAACACAACTATCATTTCTTAAAAAACGGAAATCTACACAAAGTAGCCTATAAACACAACAAAAAACTAATAAATACACAGACCCAAAAGAAACCATTAAAGAAAACTTTAAAGAACCGTATGAATACTCAATTTACGCAAAAGCATTATTTAAATATGCTAAAGACAAAATTAGTTCTGCTACTAAAAAAGGTTCAATTTACGAACTTACTTTTTCAGAAAGCCGAATTGATTTAATTAAAGAGTTCTTAATTTCACATGGTCAAGAAAAAGTAGCAGGTAAACTTAAGCAAGAAGACATCCGAGAAATTAAAGTTAGCGTAGAAATTGACCCACAAACCAACACTATTTCTAAGTTTAGATACAGTTTTGAGTTTGCTCAAGATTTTGAACAAAAAATTCTTGGCAAAACCGTAAAAGGAACATTGGTTTCTAAATTAAACTATGAACTTACTTTTGACAAAGCATTCAACGGAGAAATTCCTTTGGACAACAATGTTAAACATTTTGTTAAATAAGTAAAAAAACTTTCAACTTTTTCAAAAAAGCCACAAGCAGTTTTATAAAAAAACAAGTGCCAAGTGGCTTTTTTCATAAACAAATCTGATAACAAAGCCATTTGATTTATCAAAAAATTAGTTTTAGATTATTATTGCGTTTTTTTTGACTATGTGATATTATTATAAAAATGCCCAAAAGGAGGAGTAAAAAATGAAAAAAATCTTACTTATTATTGTCACTATTTTCTCATTACTAACACTAGCCTCATGTGGTGGGGGTGAAAAACTACTTACCAATGGCGGTGTGCAAACCACCTCAGTTATAAAAAGTGGCAAACGTGTAGTTGAAAAACTAGACGAAAACAAATATAAACCACAAGCAAGCGGTGACTTGCGTTTTGAGGGTTGGTTTAAATCGGCGCGTGGACGTTGGTGGGGTGAACAAAACCCAATTAAATTTCCACTTGAGTTAAAAGAAGGTGAAAAAGACCCAATTCTTTACCCAGTTTTCCGTCCACTTAATTCAAAAACTCACAGGTGGTCAAAAGCAGAAACTTACCGCTCTGGTGTAACTATGTCAACAGAGCCTATTTTAAACCCACTAACTTATACACAAAACTACGAAAATGCTTTCATGAACATGCTTTCAACTTTCCTTTATGAAAGAGATATTGACTGGGATAAAGCAATTAAAGATAAAATTGCAGACTATGTTGGTGATTTTTCTAAAATCCAAGGTTCAGCAATTAATAAGTTCGTCACAAAATACGAACTAAGAGGTGCAACTTCTTACCCAACTATTCAAGATGCTGGTGAATTCCAAGGAACAGATGGAACACACGCAGGTAAATTCAACGAAAACATCGCGTCTACTCAAAAAGGAAAAAGATACCGCATCACTTTAAATCCAAACATTAAATGGGAAGATGGAACTCCTGTAACCGCTCATGACTATGTGTATTCATACCTACAATACATTGACCCAGTTCAATTAAATTCACGTTCAAACGGTATGTATCCATCTGGTAGCAGAAAAAGCGGTGCTGCTATTGTCAACGCTCGTAAATACTTCTCACAAGGCCAGACAATTGGTGCAAAAGACAATGACGGTAAATACATTGACAAAGAATCTAACTTTGACTTTAGTGAAAAGATTTTAACTAAGTTAGTAACCAGCAAAGTTACTAAAATAGAAATTAAAGTCGGTACAGTTGACTACAAATTAGATTTACCTGTAAATACAACACTTTGGGAAGGCTCACAAACTACTTCTGGACTAGTTGACCAAACTGTTTTAACTGAAGTACAAGTAAAAGGTCTATTTGGACAAATCATCAACAGTATGATTCGTACTAACGACGATCTTTACAACGCTATTATTTCTGCAATTAAACAAGGCAAAAAAGCTGAGGCTTTTGCAGCAGTTACTAAAGCCTTAATTGAAGCAACAATTTTACCTTCAGTTTCTCAAAACGAATACTATGTTGGTAAAGAAGGCGATAAATTCCCTGAAGTAAAAAAAGAAGATGTTGGAATTCGTGCAATTGATGACTACACTCTTGAAATTGAATATGAAAAAGAAGTTACAGTTAAAGACGTATTTAGCGACTTTGGTCAATTTAAACTAGTTAACAAAAAAGCCTACGAAGCGTCTTTAGATAAAGACCGCAAAAACTCAACTTACGGAACTGAGAAAAACCACCCAGTTAGCTACGGTACCTTTACAATCGCAGACTGGGCTCCTGGTAAATACTTAAGATTTAACAAAAACTTTGCACACCAATACGCTTGGACTACTAACTACAAGTCAGTTCAATATACTTACTTTGCTAAAGAAAATGATTTCTTAAATGCTTTTAAACAAGGTGAAATTGATAACTTAAGCATCAGAAAAGACTACTATAAAGAAAGATATTCTGAAGAAAAAGTTAAACAAGGTTTAATTAGAAAATCAATAATTGGTGCACCAACTATCATGGTTCCAAATCCACTAACTGACACACAAGATGAATACGTTAAGAGACTAATTAAAAACGTAAACTTTAGAAAAGCGCTTTATATGGCGGTTAACCGCGAAGGTCTAAAAGGAATTCACCCAACTTCTGACCCAATTTTTACACCAGTTCCGGCCAATGCTACTCAGTTTGATACAGACGAACTTTACTATGTGCAAAGACCTCAATACAAAGCCTTGCTTGAAAAATCAGGAATTGGTTCTGGATACGATCCGGTTAAAGCAAAAGAACTTTACGAAAAAGCCTTAAAAGAAGTAGGTGTACCTGAAAACCACAGAATGACTTTCCGTTTATCTGCCCCAGAAATTGAATACTTAGAACGTGCATCTAAATACATCAAAGAAACTTTTGAACGTATTTTTAAAAATATCACTATTGACGTTAAGTTAGAAAAAGACAACGACAACACAATTATCAACAACCGTTTTGAACTTCAAATCACTGCAGTTGGTGGTACAAACGCAACTAACTTATCTGTTATGAACCCACTATTTATGTTCTTCTTTAGAACAGAACTTAGTGCAAAATTCGGTATTGCTGATCTTGCTGATTTTGGCGAAAACTTCGATGATACAAAATACAACGTTGAACCTAAAGACAAAATTGACCTTACTGCAACTTATAGGTTCCTGCAAGAACTTGATGCTCAAGGTAAAATCAACAAGGAAACAGATGGTGGAACTCTGTGGCCACTTTACGAAACTCTAAAGAAAAACAACGGCTACTTTGTTGGTAGTTTACGCCAAGTTGTTGAGTTTGGTATTAAATGCCAAACAGTTTGGGCAGGATCTGCTCCTCAATATCCAGGTGAAGTTGAAGACCGTAACCGCTTAGTTGATGCTTTCTTAAAAATTTACTTTCAAACTTTCACACAAATCCCACTATTTAACAATGTATCTTACTCAGAACTTTCTCAACGCGTAATTTCTCCTCGCATCAAAGTTGAACACAACATTTTTGGCTTTGGTCAACAGAGATACTCACACCTAAATACCGACCCAGACTGGAAAAACTTAACTCCTGCAGACTACGGTTGGACTAACCCTAAATAGCCCAAATTTTGTTTATATATATTTATATAAATAGGCTCAAAAATGCTATAATATTTTAAACACATTTAAGCAAAAACTACTAAAAAAAGATAGAAAACCGCTAAAATTCGTGTGTTTTCTATCTTTTTTATATCAAATACCCAGATAAACGAAAGGAATTTGCCGATGCTAAAATATTTCTCCAAAAGATTCGGTCTAATGTTAATTACTTTTTCAATCGTAATTTTTATCTTTTTTGCCTTCATTCACATGTTGCCAGACTACAACAAGTCACTTGGCAACGACCCACTTTACGACATAATTCGCGAGCGAGAAGGCTTAGATAAACCAATCATTATTCAGTTTTTCTATTGGTTGAGAAATATTTTTGTGTCAGGCGACTTTGGTTTCTCTGCACACAAACGCCAATCTGCCGGATCTGTGGTTTTCTCCAAAATCCCAAATACCTTGGCCTTCCAAATTGTGCCCTATATTATCACAGTTCCTCTTGGCATAATGCTTGGAGTAGTTGCCGCACTTTATAAAAACAAAACAGCCGACAACGTTATTTCGGTTGGGATTATGGTGTTAATTTCTATCCCTACTTTTGTTTTAGCCGTGGTTTTTCAGTTAATTTTCTACTGGAAGTTACACTGGGCACCAAGCCTCGGTGTGGCTTCGCCAAGTGAGTTTAAGGCAAATGCGCTCTACGGTATTTCTACCTACATCATGCCAACCATTGTAATGGTGTTTGGAGGAATCGCTGGCTGGGCTCGCTCAATTCGCGCAGAGTTAACTGAGCAACTTACTCAAGACTACATGCTCTTGGCTCGCTCAAAAGGGCTATCTAAACGACAAGCGGTATATAGACACGCTCTTAAAAATGCTTTAGTGCCTTTCGCTCCGGCAATTTTTTTAGGCTTCCTTGGTCTGATTTCCGGATCTATTATACTTGAAACCATTTTTAAAGTAGACGGAGTTGGAAAGGTTTACTTAACTGCCTTTAGTCAAAAAGATTACCCTGTGCTACTGCTGAACATGGTGTTTTTTGAGTTTTTAGGTTTAATTACCTCAATTTTAGCCGACATGAGTTACACAATTTTAGACCCACGCGTCAGAATTGGAAGTGGTAAATAATTATGCAAGACCTAGATAGAAGTAAATTTGTTTTAATCAACGAAGATAAAGAAATCAAAGACAAACCGCTTGAAACTAAGCGAGTTGGCTACTACAAGGACGCTTGGAACCGCTTTAAGAAAAACAAGATGTCGCTAACTGCTTTTATCATCATTTGTATTTTGATGTTCTTTGTGGTTTTTGGCCCAATTTTAAAAAACTACAAGGAACCTACCCGCCTAGAGTTTAAAAACGACTTGAGTTACTTGCCGCCAAGAATCCCAGGTATATTTTCAGGAACTCGCTTTACTGAACTGCCACGCGAGTTTATTGAAAAAGCCAAGACTCATCCTAAATACAACAATATGTTTTTGTCAGACACCAGCAAAGAGTATATGGATGCGGTGCAAGAAAAAACTCCAAGTTCAAATATTCCAGTAAAAGTTGATCAGTATAAGTTTCTTGATTTTACCAAATCTTACTTTGGCACTGACTTAAAGCCAAACTACTATACCTTTACTAAGGCTGAGTTTGAAAAACTGCTTAAGAAAAACTTAATTACTGCAATTCACGAAGTAGACCACCAAAAAGATATTTATAAAGTTTCGGTTAAATTCTTTGAAACTGCACTTGGCCAAACCGTAGATCAAGTTAATTTCTGGTTTGGTACAATTGGAACTGGTGAAGACCTTTACACCCAACTTTGGCAAGGCGCCCGAATTTCTTTTATGGTTGCGCTTGCCGTAATTTCGGTAAACGCTTTAATTGGGCTAACCGTTGGTGCAATTTCTGGATATTACGGCGGAACTTTTGACTTGCTGTTTGACCGATTTGTCGAAATTCTTTCAGGAATTCCTTTCATCGCCGTGTTAACACTGCTTGTAATTAAATACGGCACAACTTTCCCAGTAATTATTTTTGCCTTTACAATCACTGGTTGGATTGGCTACTACTCAATGGCCAGAATGCAGTTTTACCGCTTTAAAAACCGCGAGTATATTCTGGCCGCCAGAACACTTGGCGCTTCAGACGCACGCATTATGTTTAGACATATTTTCCCCAACGCCATTGGCTACATGGTTACATCTTTTGCGTTAGCCCTGCCTTCTTTTATTTTTTCAGAGGCCTCTTTTGCCTACCTTGGAATTTTAAAATACGGAAATGCAATTTCAGTGGGTCAACTCCTTGAGCAGGGACAAAGCGTGATGCAATCGCAACCACATGTTCTGGTATTTCCGGCTATCTACATTTCTATCTTAATGATTACCTTTAACTTATTTGGCAACGGTTTAAGAGATGCATTTAACCCAAGTTTAAGAGGTGTTGAATAATGGCTATTTTAAATAAAGACAAAAAAGTTATTCTGTCAGTTGAAGACTTAAAAATTTCTTTTAAAACTCAATTTGGAATTCTGCAAGCCATCAACGGCGTTTCTTTTGACTTGCAAAAAGGCGAGACACTCGCGATAGTTGGCGAGTCTGGTTCTGGAAAGTCTGTAACCTCCAAAGCCCTAATGGGGCTTTTGGCCGGAAACGCTATCGTTGAAAACGGCAAAGTTTTGTATGCTAACCGTGATTTGCTTAAAGTCAAAGAAGAAGTTTTTCACGAAATCAGAGGTTCTAAAATCTCTATGATTTTCCAAGATCCAATGAGTTCATTGAACCCGATTGTCAAAATTGGTAAACAAATCACCGAAACTCTAGTTTTTAAACTAGGCATGAACAAAGTTTTGGCCAAAAAACGCGCAATTGAACTAATGCGAGAAGTTGGCATCCCTGAGCCTGAAAAAAGATATCACCAATATCCTTTTCAGTTTTCAGGTGGGATGCGTCAACGTATAGTTATCGCCATTGCTCTGGCTAACAACGCCGAAATTTTGATTTGCGACGAGCCAACTACTGCTCTAGACGTGACAATTCAGTCGCAAATCCTTGAGTTAATTCAAAAACTCAAAGAAGAGCGCAATCTTTCAATTATTTTTATTACCCATGACCTTGGGGTGGTTGCAAATATTGCTGACCGTATTGCTGTGATGTATGCTGGTAAAATTGTGGAAATTGGCACAACCGACGAGATTTTCTACGACCCTCGCCATCCCTACACTTGGGCCCTGCTTTCTTCAATGCCATCGTTGGCAACATCTGAGAAGTTAGATGCAATTGGTGGGACTCCTCCAAACTTAACTCAAAAAATCAAGGGAGACGCATTTGCGCCAAGAAACAAGTACGCCATGCAAATTGACCTTGAACAAACACCCCCAATGTTTAAAGTCACAGATACTCACTATGCCGCGACTTGGTTACTGCATCCAAATGCTCCTAAAGTAACTCCGCCCAAAGCGGTTTTAGAAATCAAAAAGAATAGAGGTAAAGTTCATGAAGCGTAAAGTTGACTACTCTAAAACTCCTCTTTTACACGTTGAAAATTTAAAACAACACTTTAAAGTCGGAGTTGGCAAAAACCGTCTAAAGGTTAGAGCCGTTGATGGAGTTTCTTTTGATGTTTACAAGGGCGAAGTTTTTGGCTTAGTTGGTGAGTCTGGTTGTGGAAAAACTACAACTGGCCGCACTATTATTAGACTATACAAACCGTCTGATGGACGCGTAGTATTAGGTGGCCAGACTATAGTTGCCGGAGTTGGTGATTTAGTTTCTAAACTAAAAAAAGCCAGACGCGAATACAAAACAACCCTGCTTAATTCAGTTTTTCCCAAAACTAAAGAAGCCGTTTCAAGATTTAGTGAATTTAAAGAAAACTACCTGGCAGATAAGGTTAAAATTCAGAAATTTCGCCAAGATTTAAAGGCTGAGTATTTAGCAGAACGCGAAAAAAGTCTGCTTTATAAAAACAAGATTTTTGACATTAAAAACTTTTATGCCGCTAAGGTGCAAAAAGGTAATTTAAACTACAAAGCAGAACGCGAAGAAATTATTTCTTTTACCTACAATGCAAAGGAAAAAGAATACAAAATTGCTCTAAAAAAAGCCAAAAAAG
>CALISC010000100.1 GCA_938041945.1 uncultured Acholeplasmataceae bacterium
AAAATTTAAAGCATTTTTTAATTGTTTTTATAATTTGTATGTATTAAGTTTAAAAAGGAGGAAAAATGAATTACTCTGCGTTAATCAAAGAACTAAGAGACCGCCGTTTTTTGTCACAAACCGATCTTGCCAAAATTTTAGGAGTTACCTACGTTACAATTTCTAGGTGGGAAAGCGGGCGTTTCAAACCTACTTTTAGCTCTAAAAGAAAACTTAATAATTTGTTTATTGAAGAGAAATTAATTCAAGTTAAATAATATAAAAACGCCTTATTAGGCGTTTTTATATTATTTATTTAGTTTTAAATTTTCAATTAGTTTATCTAAGTTTTCACTCAACTTAGTTAATCCACTTGCTTGTTTTTCAAGTAATTTGTTTAGGTTTTTAATTTTATTGTAGTCTTTAACTAACTCATGCACAAAATCATTATAAAACAAATCAATTAACGCTTTAGCAGACGGATGCATAGTTTTAGGGTCTTCTAATTTTTCTGAGTGCGCAAAGATTTCGTAAACTGCGTTGCAAAATAAAAAGAATTTATCGTATTTTTCGGCTTGATACTCAGGCGAAATAACACCTGCTTGATTTTTTAAGGTACGTGCCCTTTTTTCGCCCAATTTATAAATTAGGTTAAACAAGAAATGAGGAAGTTCGCTTAAAGTTTTAGCGTATTCTTGATGTTCAGTTTGACTTAATTCGGCAAGTTCTTTAACTAAACCTTTAATAGAGTCGGCAATTTTAGCAATTTGCTCTTTTTGTTTTGAAATAACTTCTGCTAAGTTTCCAGCAGTTGCTTTGTTTGCAGAAATTAATGCTTTGATTTCATTAACTAAAGCAACTTTTTTAGCTAAATTTAACTCTGTTGAAATTTTGTTTTTAAGTTCAGTAATTTTGGCAAAATTTGCTTGATATGCCTTCACTGAAGTTTCAACTTCTTTAAATTTAGAAAAATCAATGTCTTTTAATTGAGAGAAACTTAAAATGTGCGTACCAAGTTTGTCAAGGAAGTCAAAATACTTTTTAGAAGAATCACTGTTAATCAGTTTAATTAACTCATCTTTGTGTGTATCTGGTCTTTTTGGATTTATGGCAAACATAGTGTAACTTAAGGCTTTAAGAAGATTTGCTTTTAAGTTAGTTCCCAGTTTAGACAAATCAGCAAAGTTAATAAAGTTTTCTATTTTAATTTCTTTAGCATAAGAAAGTGGAGCTAAATATAAAACTTTTCGTTTTAAAATTAAAATTAACTCTTCAAGTGGCTTAAACTCAGTGTGATTTGGGAATTTAATATCTGACTTTAAAAATACAGCGATAGTTACAAATGCATCTTTTTCAAGTTTTTGTTTAAGTTCATTAAGATCATTTACTTTAAAGGCATTTAAAATGATTTGCCAAACTTCTTGTAGACTATCTATTCTTTTGGCAATCTTACTAAACTCATCTAAATATGGAAGTTGGTGAATGAGTTTGTTAGTCTCAACGCCGTATGCCTCTAGATTTTTTAATTCACTTTGATAGATAAACTCAGTTTTAGTTTCAATTGTAGAATTTGTCGTAACTTCGAAGCCAAGTTTCATAATGTCTTTAAGTAGTTTATCTGAAAGTTGGTATTCTTTTTTATCTAAAACAACACCAATAATTTAAAGGTTGTCTTTTTTTGCAGCCTCTATATCTAGTTCAAATTTAACTAAAGTTTTTTCTGAAACAGTTTGCGGGCTGACTGGTTTTTCAATGCCAGAAATAATTGGCTTGATGTATTTGTCGTAAGTCACAGTGTAAGTTTTTGATGGTACTGGTTTTGGTTTTTCTGGATTTTTTGTTTTGCATGAATAGAAGAGAAAACCTAGAATAAAAGTTAGTAAAACAACAAAAGTTTTTTCATAAATTACTCCTTTTGAAAATACTTCAAGTAAGATTATACTATGCTTGTTTTAATTTTTCTATTTCGCCAAAGATTTTCTTAAAAGAATCTAAAGAAGGCACAAGTTTATCTAAGTATTCGCTTTCTTTTTCTAAAACATTTGGAGTTAGTCTAAGTACCTTGTCTGAAATTAAAATAGTTAAAGTGTTTAGTTTTTTAACTAAAATCACTGAATTGAACCTAGCGAAAGTACTATAGATTTGAGTATATATATGTTCAGCGAACAAATTTGGCTGTTTAGTGTAGAGTTTGAATTTACTTTTAAAAGGTGTGGGCGGGGTTTTAACTAAAAATTGACGATTGACTTTAGGTTTATTTAAAGCGTAGTGGTTAAATATAGCAAAGTCCGGAAGTTCGGTTAAGAAATTAGTAAACTCAATTCTAACTAAAGGTCTAGAGAAAATTGCGCTTTCCTTAAACTCAGTTAAAATAATTCCGTTTTCTTCGTTTACTAAATCTAAATTGCTTTTTTTGTTTATTTTGTATTCAGGTAAGTAATTAAGTTCTGGCACGTAGGTAAGTTCTAACTTGTTTTTAATTCTTAGACTAACTTCCTGAAACTCATTAGATTTAAAAAAGTCTTTTAAGTATAGTGACTCTAAATACCTTAAATAAAAAAGTAGCATTACAACCAGTAAAGGAAATAACGCAAAAACAAAAATCCCGAATATTATTTGCATGTCTTTTTCTTTGAAAAGGAACGGAAAAAAAACAATTGCTAGATCGGAAGAGCGTC
>CALISC010000101.1 GCA_938041945.1 uncultured Acholeplasmataceae bacterium
TAAAACCACTTAAAATAAAACATAAAAATAAAATCAATTTAGTCAATATTTTGTAAAAATTTAAGTTTTCTTATATAATTATTTAAGTGTGGTCCGCTGCAACTCAAAAAATTTTATTTAAAATTAGCATGAACACATTTTAAAAATATCTTACAAGGAGGACCCGATATGAGTTTAAAAGGTCAACAACTGCTTGAAAGTTTGACAAAATCTTACTTAAAGCAAGATGTTCCTAGTTTCGGTCCTGGTGATAATGTCAAAGTTCACGTTACCATCAAGGAAGAAAAAAGAACCAGAACCCAATTGTTTGAAGGTTTGGTAATTAAAAGGCAAGGCAAAGGTGTTTCTGAGACCTTCACTGTTAGAAAAATTTCTTACGGTGTTGCAGTTGAAAGAACTTTCCCAGTTAACTCACCACTAATTGCTAAAATTGAGGTGACAAGACACGGTAAAGTACGCCGCGCTAAACTTAATTACATTCGCAACCTTTCAACTAAGGCGGCTCGTATTAAAGAAGTTAGAAAATAGACATTTTCTTCTCCTTATTAACCAATTTAAAACCCCACTCTTTTACGAGTGGGGTTTTAAATTTATTTAAACTTTAGTTTAATTCAAAGTATTTCTTTAAGATTGGTTTCTTTAAAAGTGCTTGGCGTTCTGCTTCGGTTAGGTATTTTTTGTCAATAATAACTTCACCAACATATTTTTTAAACCAACTCACAGACATTGGGTATATTCCTTTAAAGCCGGGTTCTTCACCCCAAGAGTTTTCTACTTTAAACTTAGTCACTTGTTTTTTAATTTCAGAAAAACCAGTGAACACCATTGCGTGGGTTAAGCGTAGTTCTTGCATTTCAATTCTGTCTTTTTCTGTGTACTCAAGGTCAAGTCCGAAAATTTCTTTCCATGCTACCATTTCGTTTGCAAAGTGTTTAGAGTCACTTTCTTTGCCAACGTCACAGGCAAACCAAACAGGTAAATTATCTTTAAGTTGAGCAACTGTAAGTTCAATTAGTCTTTCTTTTGGTAAATTAAACTCAACTTGAAGTGGTGCGCCTTCCATATTTGTGCAGTACTCAAGTTCATAAGGCTGCATAAACTCAAAGTCGCGAGAGCAATCTGAAGAGATAGTTACGTAGTCATCTAGGTTAATGTCTACATATTTTTCAAGGAAGGAAAGCGGGGTAAGGTTGCGCTCTAAATGATATTTTTTGTCTTTGTCGGTATACTCAAAGTCAAATTTCTCAATAGGCGCTGGCATAGAACTTGAAATTACTTTAAAAGCATCTTGAAACGCTTTTTCTCTAAGTTCTTTATTTAACTCAACTTTGCCTGACTTAAAGTTTTTTTGCGCATCTGCTACATATTTTTTGGCAATCAAAGTAATTAAACTTTGCATATGGTGAGTATTGGAAGTTTGTGTGTTTTCAGGCTGCACTGACTTTGGTACAATTCCGTATTTTTTAACTAAGTTAACAAAGTATTGCCAGTATCCTCCGTCTCCGGTTAAAGGCTCGTTGATAAACATAAAACGACGGTCGTCAACTTCAAGTCCTAAGTTTTTATCAACTACTGAAAAAAAGTAGTTTACTTTTTCCAGCAAATCGTAGTATTGCAAGTAAGACTGTGAAAGTTCAAAACTTTCTAGTTTTAATTTTTTGGCAATTTGATATCTTAAAAAAGTCAGTCCTGAAAACATCCAGCAACGTCCAGACTGTTTTTGGTTAGAAATGTTTAGTTCAGGAATGCTGTGTGAAAAGTGAGTGCTAACTATTTGTTCGCTTTCTTGAACATAGACAACGTCTGCTAGTTTTGAGCGAACTAACGCTCTTTTTATTGTGCTCAGTTGCTTGTTTTTAGCGAAACTCTTGTTATATTTTTTTAACTGTTCTTTAGTGATTTGCATAATTATTTACTTTCCGGTTGGTGTCAAAATTCCTTGGTCAACGGCTTCTGGATACGGGTATTTTTCTTCGCGCATTCTACTAAACATCACGTAAATTAAACCGTGCTCTTGGTCAATTCTAGTGACAACTCCATAACTTCTTTCTTTTTCTATTTTAACCTTTTGGCCAATTAGTTTTTTGTCTTCTATTCTTTCCATAATTAGTACCTCTTCGGTTTTAATTTTACCACGAAACGCTAAAAACGCCTAAAAAAAGGCTATTTTTAGCATTTTTCTTTAAAAAACCGAGCAAGTTCTTTACTCGGTTAATTCGTCTGATTTAATTCAATTTCAACTTCAGCATCACTATTTTCAGGTTGGTTTTCCTGCATTTTTGCAAAAATTTCTTTGGCAGAAATTGGTGCAAACAGTCTACCTTGAAAACACACATCTTTGATTTTTTTAAGAGAGTTAAACTCCTCTTTTTTAGTTAAGTCTTTAATAATTAAAACTGAGTTAGTTTTTTTAATTTCCAGGGCAAATGCTTTAATAAAATCATTGAAGCGAATTCCGTCTGCATATCTTTGGACAACCCCATGAAAACCGTATCTAAGGTAGGCAGAGATGTTTTTGGTAAAAACTTTGTGTTTATTTTGTTCAAGTACTTGCTTTAAGTTTTCAATGTTGCCAGGCAATTCCTCTTCATTTGGAAATAAAAAGAAAATATGGGGTGCTAAATACTTATGTTTAAGTTGAGTAATTTGTTTTTTGACTTCATTAGAAACTAGCGACTCAAAGGAAAGCGGAATTAAGACATCAAAAATTTGTCCGAATTTTTCTGTTGAAATTTTAAGTGCTGACACCACTTCTTTAAATAAAATTAAGTCAAGTTCCGCAGACCTGCGATGTTTTTTCGCAATCTCTTTAATTTCATTAAAATCTAGGTCAAATCCATCTAAAGTAAACGCTGCCTGGTAGAACACCACACTTTTGTTTTCATCTACTGTTGGCAAAAGGACTAATCTTAGTTTATCTGGATAATTTAAGATTAACTTAATCACATCGTCTTCAAAAATATCTTGGTGCAGGTCTTCTTTTTCAAAAACGTGGAAAACTTTGTTTTGAGTTTTGGCAATATTTAAAGCAATATCTGCAAACCTATAAATCTTTTTAAAAGTTTTGTTGTAAGTTGCAGTTGGATATCTAAGGGCTGCGGCTGTAAACAAAAACTTTAAATCAAGGCAGTTTGCTTTATCTAGAATTTGCGTTTTTCTGCTTAGTTCACTAAGTACATTGTTAAGCGCTCTGATGTCATTAAAATCTACAAATAAAGCAAACTTATTGTCTTGAATGAAGTAAAGCGCGTCTGTTGCAAAAAACTCTTTTAAGACATCTAGAAACTCAAAGATATATTTTTCTTGCAGTTCCAGTGAATACAGGTGCCTGTTTTCAAAATTCAGTTCAATTAAAATTAGCGAAAACTTATCTATCAACTTAGTTTGAAAAGTGCGTTCAAGTTCAGTGTAGGAAAAAAGTCGGTAGATATTGTTGACTTTAGCGTTTTCAGAAAGCATCGCAATTGAGTTTTGCTCTTCGTCGATATCAACAACTAAAGAAAACACCACAATTTTGCCCATAACTTCCACGGAACTCGCGAGTTCCATAACGTGTCGTTTTCTTAGTTTATATTTTGATTTAAATGAGTTACCAGGTTTTAAACTACAAGTTAAAAACTCTTTTTTATAACTGATTTTGTCGCTGCCCACAATTTGCGTGCAATACTGATCAAGCGTAGTAATTTCAACGCCGTTTAGCAAACTAAGCATGCCTTGGCTTAAATAAAGTCGCTCATCAACGTAGTATTTAAACGCTAAATTTGAATTTTCTTTGAGTGAGTTGAATAAATTAGTAATATTTTTTAACTGAAATAAACTTTTGTCTTTTTCAAAAATATCTAAAATTAAAGTAGACACTAACTTAAAGTAAGTGTACTCATCTTCTTTAAAGTTTTCGCTTTGCACCACAAACCTTAAGTCTTTACTTAAAGTAAAACCGTAAAGCGCTTTGTATTCAGGTAAGTAAGGGTTACCTGTAAGTGGGTTTTTAAACTCAGTTAAATCGCCTTGTTGGTAAATTTTGTCAAAATTAACCTGAGTTAGTTTAGTAAATATTGTGTCAGTTAACTGAAAGTCTTCAATGTCTTTTTCATATAGCCTTTCTTTTTTGTAGTTAAACAGTCTTTGACCTTTTAAGATAACTAAGTCAGTGGCGGTTACCAAAGACTCGCTTTTAATTAAAAGACTACGAATAGTTTCGCGCAGAGTCAGGTCTTGCGGGATTTTCGAGTAAAAGGAAAGCGTGTCAAAGAAGTTTTGATAAACTCTGGTGTCTACCTTAATTGCTTTTTCTTTAACTAAAAAATTAGGTTTAGCAACTTCATCAAGTAAATCAACGTCTGTGCTCTCAAGGGTTAACTTAGTGCTCTTGTCTTTCTTTTGACTAAACTTAGCAATGCGCTTGACGGTCTTTTCTTCGTTTGAGCGTTGTGAGTTTCTGCGAAAAAACTCAAGTTGCGACTCAAGGAACTTCAAAATTAGTTCAGTGTCGGTTAACTTTAAAATATCTTTTTCGTATTCAGACTGAATAATGTCTGCACGGTGATTGTTTTTTTCTTGAACTGCAATACAGTAGTTATAGACTTGAGAAATCACTTTGTATTGGCCTAAACCTTTGCAGTCATTTAGAACTTGTTTGAGTTCATCAACCCAACCAAGCGCAAAAAGCAGTTTTAGTTCTTGCTCAAAATCGCGTTCATTAAAACGAGTATTCGCCTGATTTAAGTAGTCATAGGCTAAATCTAGTTTGCCTTCATTAACATAATAAGAAACTAGTTCCTTTAAATAGTGTCTTTCGTAGTTTTCAGGTAGTTCTGATTTTTTTAACTCAGCAATTACTTTATTCTCATCAAACTTCTTTTCTTGTTTTAGCAGAGCAACTTCTAAATAAACTAAATCAAAGTCAACAGAGTATCCGTATTTTTCTTTAATTTTTCTAAATATTTCGCGGGCATTTACTGCACTTCCGCTTTTTAAATACGCCCAAAACCAGTTTGTTAAAAACTGAATGTATTCTTTGTCTGCAGAGTCTTGAAATTTAGGCCAAACTGAATTTGAAACGGTAATCGCGTCTTTAAACTCACCATTTTCAAGCAAAATTTCTTGCATGAAAAAAACCGCTCTACGGTAGTCTTGCAGAGAAATCGCGTTTTTATCTAAAAAGGACTTGATAATGTAAACTGAGTTTACAGTGCGTTCAAGTAAAAGTAGTTTATCTATGTTCATTTTGTATTTTCAATTAAAGAAACTACTTTTTCAACTTCTTGATTTAAGTAGGTCTCTATTTCTTGCCAATTTAAGTCAAAAAGTACAGCGCTTTTTGAGTGTTTTTTAAAGTTAGCCACACAATTCCAAAACAGCATTTGAAAAAGGCGGGCAAAAAGCACTGCTTTAATTTCTTGGTTATTTGGTTTTTTTGAAAAATAAAGTTCATATATTTTGCTAATTAACGCAACGTCAGTGCCTGCAAAACTAGCGATATCTTCTATTGCTAGACCAGTTCGTGCAAACTCAAAATCAGAAATTAAAACTTGTCCGCTAAATCTATCTATAAAAATGTTATCTAACTGGAAATCTCCGTGAATTAAACAAGGAGTGTAGGGCGAAAAAAACTCGCTGTAGTTTTTTTCAAACAAAGAAAAACCTTTTTGAAAAACTAAATCTTCTTTTAAATCTTTTGACATTTCAAGCGCTTGATTCAATCGCCTTAAATAGTCAAAACTTTTATTTTGTTTAATTTGATGAATTGTTTTAAGGTTAGTACACACTTTTTCAAGGTCTAAACAAATATCTGTGCTAGTTTCAATATATCTAGAAATTTTAATTCCAGTATCTGGGTTGTGATAAATGGTTTTAGGACAAATTTGGTTTATTTCAGCAATTTCAAGTAGTTTCTCTTCGTCAATATAAGAAATAAAATGATATTTCGGAAAACCAGGGATGCGAATTGTGTAGTTTTTGCCCATCAAACCAAACTTAAAAATAAAGTTTTGACGGCCTTTTTTTAGTCTATCTAGGTATTCAGGTTCCAGCCCAAATGTTTCTTTAATAAAAGCACTTGCAGTTTTTTTGGGGTCAAATAAAAAAGTTCTATTCTTAAGTGCTTTTATTAACTTAGAAATAGCCTGCCCACGATGTGAAATTAAATTCTTTTTGCCTGTATCAAACTCACAAAAGGCAGTTTTTGCGCCTTTTGGCCAAAAAATATTGTCATACAAAAAAGTGTTTTCAACAAAAGTTTCTCTGGGTTTAAGTTCACCTTTAATTTCACCACTAAAAAACTCAGCCTTTCCGTTGAAGTAAAAACAAAGCACCGCTTTAAAACTAGCCTTGTTGCATAAACCACTTAATTTATCAAACAAAGCATCGGCTTTGTCTTTGAAAATCTCTTTTTCCCTGCGTTTAGTTTCAACTCCGGGAAAACCATTTAAAGCCTTAATTTCTAGACCTGAGTCATCAGCGATAGTTGGCAAATGATACTTATTGAAAAAATAACGCGCTTTGATTAACGCGTTTTCTTGAAAAGTTTTTCCGTTTTCTTCAATTTTAGTCTCATCATTTAAATCAAGTAAAGAAATTATTTCAAAGTCTGAGTTTAAAAAAAACTCTTTAAACTCTTTTATTTTATTTAAATTTTGACTAGCAAAAAGCAGTTTAGTCATTTAAAATTTCTTGAAATTTACTAATTTTGTTCTGTTCACAAAGCACAATCACAACATCGTTTCTTTCTAAAACTTCGTTTTTAGAAGGCATTTTAGTCACTCCGTTTCTGCGAATTAAGACAATGTTGACAGAATAAGTCTCTGGAAATTGCAGTTCTCTTAAAGTTTTTCCGTCAAAACAGCTGGTGTTGACAATCACTTCGTAAACTCCGTAGTTTTGGTCAAGTGCGTAGTGTTCAAGCACGTTTTGCCAAATGATTTTGCGAACTGTTTGTTTACTTGCGATGTTGTCAGGATATATAGTCACAGATGCACCAAGCATTTTTGCAATTCGCTCTTGATATTCATTGGTAACTTGACAAATTATATTGCTCATTCCTAAATCTTTTAAGATAGTTACAATAATCATTGCGGTGTCAAAATGAGTTGGAAAAGAAACCACAGCCCAGTCAGCGTGGCCAAGCCCTAAGTCTTTGTAGATGTCTGCAGTTGTCAAAACACCAGTTGCTGCGTGTTCAACGAAAGGCTCAACTCTCAAAGTTTTTTCACTAGTTTGGTCAAGCGCAATTACGATATGTCCGTTTTCAGACAAGTCTTTGCAAATTGTTTGCCCGAAATTATCAAGGCCTACTACTAAGATAGTTTTTTTCACAATAAATACCTCAATTTGTTTCTTTAAAATAAATTAAAAAGACGGCTATATTATAACAAAGCCTAAGTTTATTTAGTATAATTAGTTGATATGTTTAAAGAAAAAAGAAGTTATTATATTTTAATTACATCAATAATTTTGGCAGTTACAATCGGCTTTAGTTTTATTAAAAGTCCAACTAATTATAACCTTTTAATTTGCTATATAGTGGCAAAATCTATATTTGGAGTTAACTTAATTGCCACAACTATTGGACTTTATTTTTATAAGTTTGAAAAAAATATGGACGATATTTTATATTCGGTCGCTGGATTTTTGATGTTAATTCCTTTTTATATCAATTTATTTGACCCAACTAAGACTTTTTCGTTAATTTTGGCAATCGCATTTATTGTCGTTGGTGTATCTTCTATCGCTATTGCTGTACCTTTTTGTTTAACTACAACTTGGAAGGTCAGAGAAAAGCAACTAATGAACACTTATAAACAGACAAAACCGCAAGAAACTGTAAGTGATACAGTTGAACCTGAGGTTATTGAAACTACAAGCACAGTTTCTGATACTGTTGAAAACAAAACAAACAAAAACGGAGTTTTAGAAACTGAAACTAAAGAACCAGAAACGGAACTAACTGATTATGAGAACTCAGAAGTCAAGGAGCACCAATAATGGAAATCATTGAAAAAAAACCTGATGAACTAAAAGAAACTAAACCAAACACTGAGATTGTAAATCAATTTGGTCCAAACTACGAAAAACAGTTTGAACCAGTTAAAAAAACTAAAGCACCACAACGCTATGAAGTTACTAAAAAAACTGTGCTTTGGGCAGTTTTAACTTTCGTGCTTTACTTCTTAATGTTTGTTTTAGTTAGTGCAATGATGGCTATATTTCAAAAAGCCAATAAAGGTAAAAGCAACATCCTTTCTAAAGTAACTACTAAAGAAGAGAGTTTTTTTAAAGAAATTAAACGATATAAAACTAACGTCGGAATTTATAAAATTAGCGATGTTAATAAAATTAAAGAACTTCAAAAGCACCACAACTTAGTTGCAAGAACTTTTGGTGAATACACAACTTTCCAAAGTAAAGAAAGCAGCGTGGTTTATGCAAACCTAGTTGAACTTCAAAACTTGTATATCCAAACTTTGGCAGAGAAAGCAAAGACTAGTGAAATTCTAAAAATCAAATCTGACAACAATAAAGTACTTACTCCTGAGCAACAAGCCGCTTTAAATAATTTTGAACAAGCCAAAAAAGAAAACAAAATCTTAAATCGCTTAGTTTTCTTTGATTTCGCTGAAACCGCTAGTTTTGGCATAACTTTACCGCAACTAATTTACGCCGATTCTCAAGACCGCAAAATTATTAGTACTTTTTCTAACATCAAAGACGTTAAACTAGATAAATACACAGTAGTTGTGCGTAAGCATCAAAAAAACAGTCAAATTGAAGGATACCAAAAAGTAGAAGCGCCAAGCGCTGAGTTTCCAGATATTTACATTAGTAAAACCAGCAGACTAATCGGCTTGACTTCTAAGGTGCAAAAAGACCTGTATCCGGTAATTTACTCAAGGTTACTCGCAAATGTTCCGCTTGCAGGTTCTGACCGTCGAGATGTTTACGAACGCGTGTATATTGATCAAAACATTGAAAAACTACCATTTTTTGTCAAAAACACAGAGTCTGAAATAGAAACCACAGCCCTGCTTAAACACGATGTATTCTTTGCTGAAAAAATAACCTCGCAAGTTAACGCATTTGCTTTATTTAACTTCATCGGTATGGCAGTCGGTTTTGCTTTAATTTTTGGCCTAAACTTTGTATTTATTAAAAAAGATGCACTGGCTTTAAATAAAAACTGGTTAGTTTTACTATTTGGTGTTGGTATCTCTTTCGGAGTTTCAATAGTAGGCGGTTTTGTTGTGCAATCTATGCGCGCAGGCATTGATGGGTTCTACGGATACGCACTTTCCCAAGAGTCTTTAAACCAGCAAACTATAGAAACGGCGATGCGTGGCGAGTTTAAATGGTTCTTGATATTTACAGTCTGCATTTTTGGCCCAATTATTGAAGAACTAGTTTTTAGAAAAGCAATATTTTCGCTGTTTAAGACCAACTGGCCAGGGGTTTTAGTTTCAACTTTAGTTTTTGGCGCAATTCACGTAGTCAATGAGTCTTCGTTTACTTTGTTTGCCTACAATATCTTTGCGTATTTAGTTGGTGGCTTGGCCTTTTCTTTAGTATATGTTTACTCAAAACGAAATGTAGTAGTAACATCTGTCCTTCATATTTTGCACAACACGATAGCGGTGCTAACACTGTTCCTTGCTTAAGATAATGCAGATAAAAAGAATTGTTAATTTTGTTTTAACT
>CALISC010000102.1 GCA_938041945.1 uncultured Acholeplasmataceae bacterium
ATAAATAAAGCCGAAATGATTAAACTTTTTCTTTTATTAATCTGCATATTAAACCTCTCTTTTTAAAAAAAATAAGTAAATTTTTGTGTTTTTAAGTGATCAAAACACTTAAATTATCTTTGTTTTAAATCTAGATGTGGAATTTTTAATAAATATTAAACAAAAGTAATTTAAATATTTTGGGGTTTTTATATTTGATTTTTTGAAATTCATTGAGTTCTTACTCTACTTCACTTTAATATACAAAGTGAAGTAGAGTAATTCTAAATTAGTGTATAAATATGTACAGATAGAAATCAGCAGCAACTATTTTGATAAACCTATAAAGTTTTTTTAAAAAAATCAATTAAACTAATATGTTAATTACTTTATGCTAAAAAGCAAAAGACAAAACAATTTCATGACAAAACAAAAATAAATTGCTGTGAAAG
Source organism: uncultured Acholeplasmataceae bacterium (assembly GCA_938041945.1). Taxonomy (GTDB): domain Bacteria; phylum Bacillota_I; class Bacilli_A; order Acholeplasmatales; family Acholeplasmataceae; genus CALISC01. Next base: position 432 of record CALISC010000102.1, read on the forward strand.
AAAAGAAGAAAACTACCTGATGCAAACTACTACACCGAAAATATTGTTAACGCCAGCACTGCCCAAGATGTCGTCGTTTCTAACGACGTGAACGATAGCGGCAGGATAATCCATCTGAGTAGCGAGAAACCAGTGATGATGGTACCTTTTTCGGTAAGCAAATGAATCTCCTCCAACAGGGGTTAAATCAAAACCACGGTATTCTCTAATATCACGATCATTACTACCTAAAATTGCTTTGGCATAGTCAGTTGATTCTTTTATTAACCGAGACTGTATATTTGCGTCATAAGCAGGTTTAACTTGAAAATCACCGCTATCATAAGTGGGCATGTGGACTTCACCACCTAAAACTTTTCCGATATCTTCAACTAATGACTTAAAAATAGAGCGTTCAGGTTTCGCATCGTCAGGATAATTAGGGTTACTAACGTTAAAAGGTGAAAAGTCAATTATTTTGTCGGTGTACCAGGTGTTTAGTTTAGGAATTTTAACAAAAATAACATCTTCTATTTTAAAGTATTGACCATCGTATTTTTCGTATTTATTGCCAGCGCTGTCTTGCCAGTAACTGCGAGTAAACTGCATAGTGTAGTCCTTGCCTTTTGAATTAAAATTAAGACTATGATTTTCGTCTTTTAAATGGTGAATGCCAGCAGGATTGTCAACTTTAGTTTGTGGATATTTACCGAACTTCTTAGTAAGTCTACCAATATGAAGGGTTACTTTATGGATTCTTTGAACTAAGAATCTTTCAATTTCTTCCTTAGTTTTTTCTTGCCCGTCTAGTTCTGCTTTTATAATACCAATTCCATCTGCTGAAAACTGACTTTCATCAATAGTACCAATTGTGGCACCATGTCTAATTACTCTATTCAGAATTGTACCCGAATGACCTATAACTTCAAAAGTAACTATGTAGACATTTCTGTCAATGGTTACTGTCACTTGGTTTTCGTTTTCATTTGCGCTCACAGTAAAGTTAGAAGGGTTGAAACGAGGATCTTGGTAAACGCTGCTGTTTGGATTTGAATAAGTTGCTGTATGAACAGTACCAATTAAGGCATTTTTAGTTTCGTAAGTTGTGTCGTATCCACCATCTGCCCTTTGAGTTAAAATAGTATATTTAATTGTAGTTTGCAGAATTTTAGTATTGGCGTAAATATCAAGATTATCACCACTTGCTATAAAATCGGTCTGAGCAGGACCATTTTCGCTATAACTCCAACCTGTAAACTCGTAGTTTGCCTTTAAGTTGTAGTTTGGCAAGTCAATTTTTCTAGTTTTTTTAACCGAAATAGTTTCAGCAGAATCAAAACTTTGAATACCGGCTGTTTTTCGGAAGTTTACAGTAGTTTCTTTTAACTTATAGTATTGGCGAACTTCGGTTGTGTTATCACCAACTGTAAGTTGCGAGTTTAGCAGATTATCTGGGTGTGTTGCGTCTTTTTCATATAAGTTAGAGTCTAGTGCTGCGTAGTCGCGGTAAGTAGCACCATCTTCTACTTTTTGGTCTTGAACAACTTCTTCAATTTTGTAGTATTGACCGTTAAGTACACTACTTTCGCCTTGTTTTTCCAGCATATGTACGATTTTGTAGTTAACTCTTTCAATTTTTTCTTCAAAGTAAGCAACTAAATCAACATTGCGGTTAACTCTGGTGTTGAAGTTATAAGGGCTTTGCTCGCCATAAACTCCGTTCATAGTAGACTCAAGTTGCCAGTGTTTAAAGGTATAAGTGCGGCCATGTCGTTCTAGTTTAGGTGCTGGATCTGGTTCTTTGATTTTCTCTTGATACTTAACATTGTGAGTTTGAGGTTCATTTGAAACTGTGGTTCCAGGGAATTGATTTTGGTAGTTTGCTTGGTAAGTTACGGTAAACTCTTTTCGCTTGTAGTTTAAGATAAACTCAGTAGAACCATCTGCTTTAACTGTTTTAGTTTCCCTTGAATCAACTAAATCAAAGCCATGTTCAAGTCCGGGTAGACCGTCGCTGCTGTCTACAGTGATTTCACTACCAACAGTGGTTTCTTTTTCTACAGTTTGAGTAGTTTCCGGAATTTGACCTTCAACTCCTTCAAATACATGTTTAATTGTGTATTTCGCCTTCGGTTCAGTTTTTTCGTATTCTATTTTTAAAGTAATATCTTCAATAATTGGCTTGGTTTTGTAGTCAAAAGTATTTCCGTTTTCATCAATAAAACGTTTGAATCTATATAGATATTTGCCAACTTTAGTGTTAAATTGTTGAGGGTCTAAATCTAATTTTGTACCTTTTTTAACAAACCTGTGTTCGCTTTGTCCAAGAAGATCACTTTGCATAGTGACTTTGGCTGTGTTTTTTGGCTCAGGTTCACTTGGATCTTTTTCAAAGACAGGATACAGAACTGTGTTTTCAGTCAAGACATCTTGTTCGTTGTAAATAGAACCAACTACTCCTAGTTTAAAGTAAACCCAGTGTTTAAAGATGTAGCCACGTTTTTCAACATTTGGCAGGGTTCCGTCAAAAACTTTGCCTTTTTTACTTGTTTGAACTGAGATAACTGAGTAGCTGTCTGAAAGGAAAGTAACTTTAATTAAAGCAGGGTCAAGTGGTTTAGGATCACTTGGGTTATCTGGATTTGGTACTTTGTTGTTGTCTTCAAAGTAGTAAACTGCTTTGACAGTTAAGTTAGTGGTGTTTGGATCTAAATTGTCGTTAACTGTAAATGGAGAGTTGATGTCTCCGTTTAAATACCAACCTTTAAAGCGGTATTTACCTAGTACTGTGTCAATGTCTGCACCAACTGTATCTAGGATAGCCTGCAGTTTTGCACGGTCTGGTGCATAGATTTGATTGTCTTTAACTCTTACTTTGCCGTCAAATAAAACTTTGCCTTGAACTGGGTCAATTATTTTGACGTCAATTAACTTAAAGCCAGCAAGCGCTTGTTCTTTTAAGTTAACAGTTAACTCAAGGTCTTGAGTGACTGTAGTTGTCAAGTGGTCAAATACAGAGCCGTCTTTGTTTGTAAACTTATCAAACACATATTCTTTGTCTTCAATAGTAGTGGTGTATGCGTTTGTGTCTACTCCAAGTAGTTCACCCTTTTTAACTTTTAGAACTTGACTAGATTTAAGTAGTGGGTTGTAGATCTTAACAGTGTAAAGTTCTTCGTTTTCAAGATTTGCATTTGGATCTTTTTCAAACACAGGGTAAAGCACTGTGTTTTCGTTTAAAACAGCAGTTTCTTCAAATTGACCTTTAACTTCGTTGTTTTCAAAGTAAGCCCAGTGTTTAAAGACGTAGCCTAGTTTAGAAATAGTAGGTAGAGTTCCTAAGTAAGCCTTTCCTTTTTCTTGAGTTTGAACAGCAAGTACAGTGCGCTCAGGTGTTAAGAAGGTTAGTTTAACTAAACTTGGGTCAAGCGGCAGTGGGTTGTCTGGGTCTTGTGGGTTTGGAACTTTGTCGTTTGGCTCAAAGTCGTAAACTGCCTGAATATCTAGACGAGCAGCATTAGGATCAATTTGGTCGTTAACTGTAAACGGAGAGTTAGTGTCGCCGTCTAAATACCAGCCCTTAAATTGGTGTTTACCCATAGCGCTTTCAATATCTGCACCAACTGTATCAAAAATTGCTTGTAGTTTCGCGCGGTCTGGTGCGTAAATTTGTCCTTCTTTCACGCGGATTTTTCCATTAAATAAAACTTTGCCTTGAACAGGGTCGCTAATTTTTGTGTCAATTGACTTAAATCCGTCAAGTGCTTTTTCTTTTAGATTAACGGTTAGGTTTAAGTCTTTGGTTATTTGGGTAGTTAAATGATCGAAATCAGAACCGTCTTCGTTTGTAAACTTATCAAACACGTATTCTTTGTCTTCAATAGTAGCGGTGTATGCGTTTGTGTCTACTCCAAGTAGTTCACCCTTTTTAACTTTTAGAACTTGACTAGATTTAAGTAGTGGGTTGTAGATCTTAACAGTGTAAAGTTCTTCGTTTTCAAGATTTGCATTTGGATCTTTTTCAAACACAGGGTAAAGCACTGTGTTTTCGTTTAAAACAGCAGTTTCTTCAAATTGACCTTTAACTTCGTTGTTTTCAAAGTAAGCCCAGTGTTTAAAGACGTAGCCTAGTTTAGAAATAGTAGGTAGAGTTCCTAAGTAAGCCTTTCCTTTTTCTTGAGTTTGAACAGCAAGTACAGTGCGCTCAGGTGTTAAGAAGGTTAGTTTAACTAAACTTGGGTCAAGCGGCAGTGGATTGTCAGGGTCTTGAGGATTTGGCACTTTGTCATTTGGTTCAAAGTCGTAAACTGCATGAATTTCAAAACGTTTTATGTTCTTTGGAAGTGTGTCGTCTATATTAAATGGAGAGTTTATGTCACCGTTTAAATACCAACCTTTAAAGCGGTATTTACCCATTGGAGTTTCAACGTCAGCAGGAGAGTTTCCTAAAATACCGTTGATTTCTGCTTTATCTGCGTCTTGAATTTTGTTGTTAACCGCAGTTAAAGTTTTGTCGTAAAGTGTTTGGTTTTGAATATGGTCAAGAACTTTGAAAGTTACTGGGCGCTCTGAATCTGGTGCTTTATATGGTCTTAAATGAGCATACAGCACAAGGTCGCTGGTAATTGGGGTGCTGAAATCAAATTTAACGCCTGTGTCTTGGTTATTAATAGGATCCCAAATTGTCCAGTAGTCAAGTTCTTCAAGTTTACCATCTGGATAAACTTTAGAAACTCGGTTAGGAGCTGCATAGTTTGCGTCTAGTTTTTGGTCGCGTGCTACTTTGGCAGGAGAAAGTTGAGACGCACCATCTGGAGTTTTAAAAGTAACTGTGTGGTATTTAGTTGGTTTTTCGGGTTGTGGTTGGTTTTGTAAAATTGACTTTAAGTAAAGAGAAATATGAGTAGTTGCAACTTCTTGACTAAAGTCTACTTTTTGTGTGAAACTGCTGTCTTTATACCAGCCTTCATAAACATATCCATCTTTATTGTAGATGTGTTCGCGAAGTGGTGTGCCTCTCTTGACAATATCTAAAAATACTCTTTGCACGCCATCAAAATAAGAAACTGCAACCAGACCTTGCTTATCAAGAGCTGGTGCTAACTTATCAATATCGGCAGTAATATCGTATTTAGCAATTAGTCTAAGTTCAGATTTTATCCATGTTGGAATATTAAACTCTTCACCTGGTTTTAAATCAACTCGGTTACCGGTTGGGTCAATATAGTACCAGCCAAGGAACTTAGAAATATAAAAAGGCGGTGTATTAAACTGAATTTCGTGTCCTTGTTTTTCAGGGTCTAGAGTTTTTGCTTTACCAACAGTTTTATCAACAAGGTCATAAACTTGAGTTTTTTGGGCTTGGTTTTTAAAAATACCTGAAAGTAAGAAATCATAAACTAAAGAAATTTGTGTGCTGTTGTTAACAATAAACGCACGACCTTGAGCGATGTCTTTAGAAAAGACGTCTCTTCTGTGAATAGGTTCTGGAGCAATTTTTCCAGCTTTGTCATACGCATAGAAACTTTTAATTTTATAAAGTTCTTCAAATTTGTGTTTGTATTCAGTTTGTAGTTTAGAATACGCAAGAATTTCTGGTTTGCGAGGAATGGCACCATCGTGTGATTCTGGGAAAAAGATACGAAGAAAGTTAGAGTAGTCAACAATTACGTCATACTGCTTTTTAATTCCGAACCAGTTTTTAGTGTAAATAGTAAACACTTCGGAGTCGTGTTGACGGTCTGTAAAGTCAAGCGCTAGGTATTTGCCTGGCTTTGCTTTGATGTCAACAATTGTTCCCATTCTGCTAGTTGTGAACCATTCTTTTCTAATAGAAATGAATGTAGACTTAGTGGTGTCTATAGTTTCTGGAACCACAAAACGTAGTTTATTTTTTCCTGACTTAACAGCGTCGTGTTCAGTAAAACCACTATTTTTAGAAAAATAAACTGTAGGGTGTGAAAATAAAAAGATAACAAGTAAAATAAGCGAAGTAAAAGCAAGAATAAATAAAGTGGGGATTAAAAATCCTCTTCTTTTCTTGCGGAGCATATTAAACTGCATATTTTGTTCAGGTTGCATGTATTTTCTCCTTGTGTAAGTTATGCAAAAGTATTGCGATACGTTTATGTAAATTATATAAAAAGGATTTTATGAAATTTTACATGCTTTGATGTATGTGTGGTTTATTTCCTTAAATATGCCTTTATTAGCGTGTTTTATAGTTAAAAACTTAATATGTCTTTCACAAAAAACGCCATTTACTATATCAATGAATATATATATATATATAGAAAACGGCTATAAAAACAAAAGTTGCTAATTTTTATAAAATTGAAAAAAGGCTTAATAATGCGATTTTATAGTTTTTAACGATGTAGACAACTAATCGTAAACTTAACTTTTATGTGTGTTTTTTAACAGGTGTTGGTTTAAATTATTGTGTATTCGTTTTAAGCAACTATTTTTAATTCAAAACTAAATAATATAAATTGAAATAAAAAATTCCCAATTTTTACCACTATA
>CALISC010000103.1 GCA_938041945.1 uncultured Acholeplasmataceae bacterium
GCCGCGATAACACAGGTGCTTTAAACTCACTTCTATCTGTTGCCAAAATCCCATTTGAGTTTGCCAGAGACGGAATTTCAAATACTTTCCAACTGCTTCCAGAATCTTTGGGTTCAAGTAATTTACCTGACTTTATGGAAGTCAGAAAAACTAACTTAGTTTCAATTTTAGACGGCTACTTTCAAAACAAAGGATATCATTTAAATATCAACGTCTTTAACCGAGAAAAACTAATTGAAGCCTATAAAAATCCAGAGAAGTTTCCAAACTTAACAATTCGTGTCTCTGGATACGCAGTTAACTTCTCTAAGTTAACCGACCAACAAAAACTTGAGGTAATTGCGAGAACAATTCATGCCGCTAGATAAGGCCTTACTTGAAGTCAAAGGCCGAGTTCATTTAATTGAACCGTTTGGCGCGTTTGACGGACCAGGTCTACGCTTTGTTTTGTTTCTACAAGGCTGTCCTTTGGCTTGTAAGTTTTGCCACAACCGCACTTCTTGGAGCAGAAATTCAGGCGAAACCTACACGGTTTCAGAGATTTTAAAGAAATTTAATCAGTATAAATTATTTTATGGAACTACTCCTAAATTAACTGTTAGTGGCGGTGAACCTTTATTTCAACTTGAGTTTTTAGATGCTTTGTTTAAGACAGCAAAAAGTCAAGGAATTGAAACTTGTCTAGATACATCGGCTGGACTATTTCAAGAAAGCGAAAAAGAAAAATATACAAAAATTCTTAAAAATACTGACTTAGTTTTATTGGATTTGAAGCATTCAGACCCAAAAAAACATTTGTGGTTAACCGGAAGACCGCTTGAGCCAGTTTACGCATTTGCTCGTTTTTTAAACGAACAAAAGAAAGATATAGTAATTAGACAAGTAATAATTCCAGGCATAAACTTATACGAAACTCAACTTCAAAATTTACGTAATTTCTTAGATTCACTTTCTTCAGTTTGTGCAATTGAAGTTTTAAAATACCATACACATGGCGCAAAAAAATGGACAGACTTAGGGCTAAACTACCCACTAAAAGGTGTCAGAGAAGCAAACCAAGCAGATTTTGAGTTTGCAAATAAAATTTTAACTAAAGGATACAAGTTCAAAAAATGCAGGATATTTTCAAGAAACTAAACTTTCAAAACAAATTAGTACTAGCCCCTATGGCTGGATATACTTATTCTGCATTTAGACAAATTTGTAAAGAAGCAGGTGTAGGTCTGCTTTACACTGAAATGATTTCTTCATATGCCTTGGTGCATGGTGACGAAAAGACTTTTAAAATGCTTGAGTTTAAAGAAATTGAACATCCGATTGGAGTGCAAATTTTTGGAAATGACCCAGAAATCATGGCAAAAGCCGCCAAAATTCTTGAAAAAAACTACCACTTTGATTTTATTGATATAAACTTTGGCTGTCCTGCTCCCAAAATTTCTGACCGTGGGCGTTCAGGTTCTTATTTGCTTAAAGATTTACCCTTGCTTAAAGCGATTACTGAGGCTGTAGTAAATGCAGTTTCTCTGCCAGTTTCTGCCAAAATTAGACTAGGCTTTGATAAAAACACTATAAATGGTGAAGAAGTGGCCAAAATTCTTGAAAACTCAGGCGTTTCTTTTATCTCAGTGCATGGTCGCACTAAAGAACAGGGATATTCAGGCAGCGTTGACCTCACAGAAATTAAGAAAATCAAAGAAGCAGTTTCTATTCCAGTAATTGGAAACGGAGATGTTACTGATTTAGCAAACTTTACTAAAATGCTTGAGTACTGTAAAGTAGATGCTGTAATGATTGGCAGAAAAGCACTTGCAAACCCCTTAGTTTTTAAAGAAATTTTGACTAAAACTCCTAATTTAAAAACACCTGCTTCTATCGCTGAAATTATTTTTAAGCACTATACCTTGCTTAAAAACCAAGAAAAAGACCAAAGACGTTTCTTACTTTTACTGCGTGGCGCTATTCTTTTTTATTTGAAGAACATTAAAGTTTCATCTGAACTCAGACAAGAGGTTTGTAGATTAAGCGAAGAAAGCGAACTATTTAAAATTATTGAAGAAATAAAAAAAATCCAGTAATTATGAGGAGAACCTCATTTACTGGATTTTTTTGATTTTAGCGCATCGTTAAGCAAAAATTAGTCTTTGTTTTAAAGCAAAATTATAAGTCTGTTTAGTTTCTTTTGCTTTAATGTTAAGGGCTTTATGTGCTTTGTCTATAACTTTTTTAGCAGAGTCAAGAGCCTCTACGTGAAGTTCAGCGCCTATGTGTTTTTCTTCTAGTTTTAAAGTAAAGTCTTTAGTAATTTCTTTAAATTCTTCGGTTTTCCCGTCTTTTAGTTTTAGATACCAATGGTATTCTTTAATTTCTTTTTTAAAGCTGTGAGCTTCTACTTTAAGTTCATCGCCAACTGTGTACTCACTTTTTAGATGATGAAAATGCATAACTTTTCCGTGATGGTGATGGTGACCATGATGTTCATGTTGATGTTTTTTGCTATTGTCGCGGCAACTTCCTAAAGCAAATAATGCAACTAAGGTAAATAGTACAAATAATAATTTTTTCATAATATAGTCCTTTCATAAGTATTTTTTTCTTTAAAAAAATAACTTGCATATTAAGTATAGTTTAAATTAGTTTAATTTGCAAATGATTAGCATTTGCAAATTAAAACAATTGGACTTTTTGTCTAAATTAAAAAACGCTTGGATTTCCAAGCGTTATAGTTCTAATTTTTTGTAATTTTATAGGCAAATGTATTTGAAATTTCTTTAAAAGTATCGCCTAAATTCATAATTCGAATAATTTTTTTAGTGTGTTTATCGCCATTTACATTAATTTCGTAAACTGCTTTTCTCGTAATTACTATAAACTCAGAGTTATTTTTAGCAAAAACTACAGCCTCTTTGGTGCCGCTTGGCTGAGACTTATAGAAAGGAAACTTTCTGTAGACAACTGTATTTGAATTAAAAGCAGCACTAATTATGAACTTTAACTTAATTTTATCGTCATCTTTATTTGCAACAACACGGTGTTCTGGTTTTGGTTTGATGTGCATGTAATCTGTAAAAACATCTTTATCTAAGTCTTTGACTTCATCGTAGTAGTAAGCCGCTTGAATTTCGTCTTGTTTAAAAGGAAGTTTATATTCAAGTGCTTTAGTTTTTCCTAAAATAAACCAAATAACTGTACCAATTAAAACAAAGTGAAAAATTATAAAAATCGTCTTAATTGCCTTTATCATAGTTAAAGTGTCTCCTCGTACTGCGCGTAGACATCATCAAGTCCACGGCCTTCTCGTTCTTCTTTGGTAAAAATGTGTATCCAAATTTGCTCAGTAGCAATCAAAGTCCAACCAGAGCCGGTTTCAACTGACTTAAATTCAGGGTAGTTTTTAACTCTAGAAACTAATGCTAAAGCCTGACGTTCGGTAGCAGTTCCAATAACTGCGATGTCAAAAAGCGGATGGATTCCGGTAAAATTGTAGTATTTAACATCTTTAACGTCAATATCTTTTAAGTCTTGATTGATTTCTTTTAATCTAAGTGAGTCCATTTTTACTCCTTTTAAATTACTTAATTTCTTGTTTTAGTTTATTGTAAGCATCAATTTGTATTTGCTCAGGTTTAATGCCTCTAGATTTTAAACTCCTGAAAACCCCTTCAAAAACCAACACACAGGCTTTATTTAAGTCTTGCCACATTGCTTTTCTGATTTCTCCAAGGTCTGAAAAAGTTCTTCTCATTTCTGCTTTATCCGAAATAAAAAGAATTTTGCCAAGTGTAGAGATTTCTGGAGTTGGAGTTGTATGCATGAACACAGAGTTTATTTGGTCTTCAGACAAATCAATTAGTTCTGAAAATAAATAAGCGGATACAGGACCATGCAATAAATTTATACTATTTGTCTGTTTTAACTCAGGATATACAAACTTAACTAAACTATGAGCCTCATCTGCATTGACATGTTTTGCAAAATCGTGAATTAAACCTGCCATATACGCTTCGTTTTCATCAATTTGCCAATGTTTTGCGAGTTGCCTGCACATTTTGGCGGTAGACAGGGAATGCAAATATCTTTCTTTGTCTTGACCTAATTTAGTTTTTAGGGCTTGTTTTAAATATTTAACTTTTGCTTTAAAGTTAGTGTTTAAATAATATCTTAGTAAGTTTCTTTTAAAATAGTTAGGTTTAAAAAAGCGAATAAAAGCAAAAATAATTTTTTCTCTAAATCTGTTAATTTTAGTCAAAAAGCGTTCACTAGTGCTGTTTATAGATTTAACTAAAAACGTCGCTTTAAACTGCATTTTATTACTAAAAACCACGTCAGTTAGCAACTGATCGCCAATAAACGCTGAGTTTTGGCATTTAATATCTTCGGTTTTACAAATCTTTTTTCCAGTTCTGGTAAAAGGCTTTTTTAAGTTAAAAAAAACTTTGGTGCCAGACAAACTATTTACAATTTGTCTAGACTTACCTGAATTACTAAAAATAAATAGTCTAAAATCAGCGCTTAGTTTCTTAAAGAAATCAATAGTTTCTTTTGAAAAAGAGTTTTCTTTATAAGAAAGCAGAGTGTTGTCTAAATCAAAAATCAAAGTGCTAATGCCTTGGATTTTGAGTTCTGCTAAAGGAAGGTTAAAGATACTTTTTAAATATGCAGTAAACCTATATTTGAACATTATTGGTAAACTTTAAGAATTTCAACATCAAGGCTTTTGTTTTCAGAAACCTTAAAAGAAACTTTATCACCTGCTTTGTGGTTTTGAATAGCACGGCCCAGCGGAGTTTCTACAGAAATTTTTAAAACACTACCACTAAAAAGATCAGTTTCTTGGCTACCAACTAATTGAATGTTTTCGACAGCTTTGTTGTGTAGATATTTTAGTTCAACTTTATTGCCAATTACACAAATATCGTCGCGGTTACTTTTAATAATAACTGCGTCTTTTAAAATACTCTCTAGTTCTTTAATTTTGTGTTCAATTTGCGCCTGTTCGTTTCTAGCAGCGTCGTAGTCTGCATTTTCAGACAAGTCGCCTTGAGCACGCGCTTCTTTAATTGCTTGAATGTTTTTAGGGCGTTTAACAAACTTAAGTTCGTTAAGTTCACTTACTAATTTATCGTACCCTTCTTGAGTTAATGCATTTTTTTTAGCCATTTTTTCTCCTTGTTAACTACTAAACATTATACAGCATAAGTGGTTTTTAAATTCGCTTTTGTGTGAAAAAAAGGCGAAAAAAGTTATAATTAAAGCATGCAAATTACTAAAAATAAGTTAGAAATTATTAAATTAACAATTGCAGCAGTTTTAACTGCAAGTGCAGTTGCAATTAACTCTATATACTCTTATATCGTACCAATTGGTATGTTTAGAGTACCATTTTTCATCGTTGCTTTAGCCGTGGTAGCAATTGCTTTTGGTCCAGCATATGCACTAATTACTGGCGTAATTTACGATATTTTGTTTGGATTTTTAAACTCACTTGGCTATCTTCCGATCTACGGATTTGCTACTTATTTTTGGGTGTTGCTTTACTCAATTATTTGCTTTAAAAGAATTTCTAAATTAACTATTTTTTTGGCTACATTTTTTGGCTATCTTGGCTATACTTTAATAAATACTTTTGCCACTTGGTTTTATTTTGGCAAACTTGCTTTTTTAAGTTTGATGCTACGTCTAGGTTTAACTTTAATTTTCACACCAATTTTGTTTGCCTTAATTTGCTTGCTAATAAACAGATTTAGTGAAATTGATAAGTTAAATATTACCAAAATAGAGTTTCTGAAAACAAAAGAACTAGAATACTAAACTTAAAGTCTTTCGCTAAAAACAAGTGAAGGAAAAACTACCGCTGATTTTTGCGCTTCGCCTAAAAATAAAACTGAAAGTTTATTCAGAGCTGCTTTGAAGAGTTTACCATGATTTTGGTGAGTTAAATGAACATGCTCATGCAAAATAGTTTCAATTGTAAATTCTTCTTTAAAACAAATTAAAATCGGATTTAAAATAATTTCGGTTTTATCATTAACGCTGCGTTTACATTTACCGTAGTAACCTTTAACTAATTTAAAACTATAGTTGTCTGCAATAGTAGTAAGCTTTTCTTTTGCACTGTTTAGAAATTTAAAAAGAAAGTCTTTTAAGAGTTTTGTGTAAAACTCTTTTTTTGCAGTTTGCAAGGTTCTGTACTTAGAACTAAAGAAGTAAGTAGATTCTCCGTCAAATCCAAATACATTTTTTTGCAACGCTGAACTTGGCAAAAAGTCATAGATTTTGCCAAAAATCATTACTTTATTTTTTTGAGAAACTTCTTGATTATACTGGCGAAAATAGTAAAAAACATCGCTTTGAACTCTTGAGTTATTTACTATTTTTTCGCCTTTTAAGGCGATTTCACGAAAACTATATTGGTGCGCATAAATACTTGGAAAAACTAAAATTGGTTGTATTCCTTCGCAAGTTAAGTAACTTCTTTTTATGTATTGATTAAATTTAATTTGAACTTTTCCAAATTTCTTAGTTACGATAAAAGAATCTTCACTCATTTTTTTCTGATCATTGAATAAGGCACGACTTTGGCGTTTAGTTTCACGTAAACTTTGCTCATAGCGTGGTTTGCAGTTTGGATTTCTTCAAAGTTTTCGTCCCATAATTTTAAAACTTTAAATGTTCTTTCTTTGCCTAATGGGGCCATTAACTCAATTTTATCACCAACTGAAAAGTAGTTTCTTTGTTGAAATAAATAAACACCTTTTTTAACTTCTTGGTTTAAATAAAGTCCACAAAATGCCTGATTTGGTTTTGTAGTGTTTTGGTCAAAAAGTACCTTAGTTTCAGCAGGTAAATTATCTAAGTGCCCGGTTGCACTTAGTCTGTTTTCAGCAGCTTTTAATTTTTGACTATATTTTTTGA
>CALISC010000104.1 GCA_938041945.1 uncultured Acholeplasmataceae bacterium
TTTTCTGTGTCGTTTGTATTGTTGTTGTCTATTTGCGGTTTTTTGAAAAACAAAGTTTTCTTTACTCTTACATCTGGTCTTTTAGTGTCAAAAAACTCACAAACAAACTGACCTTGCTTTGAGTTTTTTGAAATGATTTTAACATCTATTGTTTTATTAGAAAGATGTTTGAGTACACTTTTTTTAAGTTCAGCTAAAGTAAGTGTGCTATCAAATGTAGTCTTGTTTAATTTATTGCTTTGATTTTCTAACTCTGCTTTATAATCAATAGTAGTTTTTGACGCTTCATTAGTCAGAGTAGTTTTTCTAATAGTTAGACTATTTAAATCATCACTTAATGTAATTTCTTGTTTAAATTCCTTATTAAGAGAAAAGTTGCTAAGTTTTAAATGTGTAAGTAATTTATAAATGTTTTCAGTGCTGTCGTTTTCTTTTATCAAAATTAAATGTTTGTATTTGTTTATCTTGATATAAATAAAAGAAACATCAAAATTATGAAAATCAAAATACACTTCTTTGTTTAAATTTATACTAAGTTTTTGTTCGTTTATAATTTTTGTATTTACGGGTAAATTATTTTTATCTAAGATAAAATCAAACTTTAACTTATTCAATGTTAAATCGCCATTTAAGGCTATTTTAAAGTGTTCAAAATCAACAAAATAGTTGTTAATTTTAAAGATATTTTCACTATCTTTAACTGGCATAACATTAACTTTATATTCTCTTTTTTCACGAAATAAATTAGTTAAGTAAAAGTTAAGTAAAAGTTTATTAAAGAGTCTTTTGTTAAAATCTGATACTTTATTTTCATCAATTTCTAAATCAAAATCATTTGAAATTTTGTAGTGTTTGCGAATTAAGTATTTAAGTTGATTTAAATCAAAATAGGTAAAGTAAATCAATTCATTTTCTTTAACTACAATTTCAGGAAAAACATCTAAGACTTTTAAAAACAGCATTAGTTTTCTGACGTAATTTTTAGATACAAAAATTAATTCTAGTGAGTTATCATACTTAATTGCCTGCATACTGACATCTGCTGTATCTGAGTTGATTTTAATAAATTCTAAGTTGTTTATATCGGTTTGACTTACAGTTTTATCAATAAAACTTTGTCTAAACTCTGCAGACTTAAAGTAAACATAGAGAAGTTCAGGGTTTAAAAACTCTGGATTTGCATGTCTATCTTTATCGAGAAAACGATAGGATGTATCTACTTTATTTATAACTTTAAGCGAAAAAGAGGGCACAGTATTTAGCACTAATCCTTTACTTGCCGAAATCATCATCGTAGAAAGTAATGCTAACAGCGTTATCAAAATTGTATTTATGAGTATATGTTTTTTCATCAAAATATATTTATTTTACTTAAGCAAAATTACTCAAAAATAAAAAAAGAGACCGTAGCCTCTTTTTTAAAGATAAGAACTTATTTCTTTTCTTGAATAGTGTACTCGTATTGGTTGACGTCTTTAACTAACGGTTTGACAGTTTTTTCAACTGTTATCGTGCTAGTTACTCCGCTTTGACTATATCCTTTGTGATTTAGTCCTTCTGCGATATTTAACTTATAGACGTTTGGAGTAAGTCCATTTCCGTTGTAAATTAGTTTTCCTTTGACTTTTACATTGTTAAATTGATTGATGGGCGATGAGTCTGCAGAAACACCAGAAAGCGAGTGGTTGACATGGTTAGCACTCAGTGTGTAGATTTTGTAGTCTTTAAACATAGTAAGTTCAGTTGTATATTCACCTTGCTCAGTTGCTTTAAATAAATGGTAAGTGTCCGCTGAATACTGTTCAGTCTCACCCCTCATTTCAGTGGTTCTAAAACCTACGATGTGGGTATTAAAACGGTTTTTCTTTAAAGTTAATTTAACTTTTGAGCCATACGGAAACAAATAGTAGTTTGAGTTGTCTTGAAGTGGTTTAGTGGGGTTGTCTTTAGCCAGTTCATACATTGAGTTGTTTTTATACAAACGCACACCTTTGTCAAATTGAGTGCCTTCTTTTGAAATATCAAAAGACATGTGGCCTTTGGCGTCTTTGTCTAAAACTAAGAACTTAGCGTAACTTTTTTGATAAATTCCGGTAATTTCGCGGGAAGCCTCGCCATTTGGTAAGTCAAATAAGTCTTTAGTCTCGAGTTTGCCTGGTTCAACGAAGTTAAGCGAATTTTTGTCCTTTTCAACTGAGTTTAGCCAGAAATGGTCTAAAGACATTTTTACTTTTTCTGAGTAGTTTTTGAAAGCCATGACATAGCGAGCGTTTGGGTCTTTGACGTGATATGTGTTTTTGCGAAGTCTTTCAACTGTGTAGTTTTTGTTGATTTTATATAAATGAACTTGCTCTTCACCAGCATTACCTGTGTAGAAAACATAGTCTTGGTTTTCAGGAACAGGAACATTATTTGAGTTTATGTTAATTTTTCCAACAAAATCCAGGTCAACATTTTCAATAGCCTGATCAGTTTGAGCGATAGAGTGCGCAAGGCCATCAACATAGAAATTATAGTCGTTAGCCGGTGAAACGTCACCACGCGCAAAGTAAGTTGAGTTAATTGTGTATTTAGCGTTTTTTACCATGATGTCGCTGACTTTTGCGTTAACCCCGATTTGGTATGCTAGTGAAGACACCGAAAGTCTTGGGAAAAAGTCGTAAACCGCGGTGATATCTACATTTAACTCAAAGTTAATATCTTCGGCTTTAATGTGGTTAATGGTACCTTCTGATTTATAGGCAACCAGTGAGATGTTGTAGCTTCTTTGAATAGACGAAGAGCGCTTAAATTTATCTGAAAAAGAGATATTTTTAAAAGAAATGTGGTCAATTTGAGCACCTGGCGCAACATGGAAAGAAATTAGGGAAATTCCGACGTTTTCCGCAGTTGTCAGTTCTTTTTCTTTGATTTTAATTTCTACATTTTCAAAATTTAAGTGGTGAATGCGTGCGTATCTGTCAAGATTTCCAAAAATAGAAGTTCCTTGGTTGTTGTAAAGATTGGTGTCGCGAGGTGATCTTTTTGAGTAATCACTACCCTTTAGTAGACTTTCGTCTTTTTGAATAATGAACTTAAAGTTGCGAATTATTTTGTTGTTACCGTCAAAATCAAAAGCACGGTTTTTGCCAAACAGAGCAGGGAGTTCACGACCTTTTAAGTCAAGGTCTTGCATCAGTTTGAAGTTGCCTTCTTGTTTTTCTGATTTTATTTTTAAAAGGTCTTCATATGAATAAATTGTGTAAGTTTTTAATTTAGAGACCGCAATTGTTTGAAAAGTCATACCTTCAAGCGGATGTTTTTTAGTCACACGCCAGTTTTTAAGTAGGTAAACTTTTTCGTTATCGTAAGTAAAGTAGACAAGGGCGACGTATTTTTTTTCTGGTTTTAAGTTTCTAATTTCAAAGGCTAGAGAAACTTTACCTTTTTTTGCGTCTTTTTCAAAAGAAAACTCATAGTAAGGTTTAGAAGACCCTTTTAAGTCGCTAGTTGCTTTAGGAATAGCCACACCAAGTTCATCTTTACCATCGCCGGCCTTATGTTCATTTACCTGAATTTGTACATTAGCGTCCGCTCCTTGTGATAAAAAAGCCTGGCGGTCGCGATGGCGGTTTAATCTAAAGGTAAAGAAAGCAGATTCTGCTTTAATGTCTTGATTAACCGAAACTCGGTATAAACTGCAGGCAGTTAAAGTTAGTACAGAAATTAGAGTTAAAAAACCAACTAATAAGAATTTAATTTGTTTTACCATATTTTGACGCGCTCCTCTGGTTTGGTGTACATTTTGTCACCTTCTTTGATGCCGTAATGTTCTATAAACTCATCTAAATTAGCAAGTTGACGGTTAGCTCTAAGTTCACCAGTTGCATGCACATCAACGTTGGCAAGCATTTGGTAGTACTCAACTCTGGCTTTATTAAACCAGTTGGTAGCCCATGATTTAAAGAAAGCATCAAGGTCTACTGTCTTGTCCATTTTTAAAGCAGATAGCGCACAACTTAGGCCTCCACAGTCTGCGATGTTTTCAGAAACTGTCAAGGTGCCGTTGCATTTAACTCCTAGTAGATTGCTATGTCCGTCAAATAACTTAATCATTTGTTTTTTCTTTTCTTCAAATGCCTCTAAATCCGCTTTTGTCCACCAGTTGTTTAGGCGACCATGTTCGTCAAACTTCGCACCGTTGTTGTCAAAAGCATGTGAGATTTCGTGAGCAATAACTGTTCCAATTCCGCCGTAGTTAGCAGAGTTTGAGTTTTCTTTTGAGTAAAAAGGAGGCTGAAGGATACCTGCTGGGAACACTATTTGGTTAAAAAGTGGATGGAAATAAGCGTTTACTTCATACGCAGCCATTCCCCAGTATTTAGTGCTAACTGGTTCTTTGTATTGTGCGTATTCATAGGCAGTCATAAGGCGTTTTAACGAGATTGTGGCTGAGACCAGAGTTTCACCTTCTGCTTTAGTTTTAATTTTAAAGTCTTGATAATAAGGTGGGATTTCATCAGGATATCCGACAAAAGGTTTGATTTTTGAAAGTTTTAAAATCGCTTTTTCGCGAGTTTCTTTACTTAACCAAGTGTTTTTAGAAAGACGGTCTGTATAAACTGTAATAAATCGGCGAATCATTTCCAAAACATCGGCTTTACCTTGCTCACCGAAGTATTTTTTGCCAAAATAAATACCAACTGGTTCATCGAAAAACGCCAAGGTTGTGTACAGTGCTTTTTTGGCTCTTGGCTGCGGTTGTTTTTGACCAACTAATTTACGTCTCAAGGCTCCTGCAACATCGGCAAGTTCTTCTGAAAAATAACGAGCATTGCTAAGAGCGGTTTTAACTATCATCCAAGATTTAATTAGTTCAAAATTTTCTTTAGAAAATACAGTATTTAGATTTTCAAAGAAGCGAGGATAGGCAATATTAACGATTTCTGCGTCTACTTTGGTCAAAGTTTTAAAAATTTGACTAAAATTTAAATATTCAGATTCTGCATCAACTTCTTTTAGCGGAGTTGGGTTGAATTTTTTGTCGTATTCAGCGTCTTCTAACCTAGATGAAGTAAAAGGTGCTAAAAACTTGTCAAACTCTAGAGTTTCTTTGACGTACTTGTCAACTAAATCATCAGATAAACCTGCACTTTTTAACACAGTTTTCGCAGAATTTGCAAAAACTGCTAAGTTTTCTTCAAGTTTGTCTAGATTTTTTTCATAATACTCACGGTCTGGCATGATAGTGTTTGCGTGGTCAACTGCCAAGATGTGTTTAGTCGGATCTGCAAAACTTTGAGAAATGCCAATAGTTACGGGTAGCGGAATACTACTTAGTTCAAGTTCAGGATATTTATCGGCTAATTCTTCAATTGAGTTAAGTCTTTGAATTTTTTCAATAAGCGGTAAAACAGGTTTTGCGCCTATTTCATTGCGGTATTCAAAATCTGTGACTAATTTGTGATATTTAATTGCTTCGTGAATTAGTTTATCTTCAGGTATGTCTTTACCTTCAGACCAATCTTCAAAAAGTTTTAAAAGAATTTCTTCGTTTTGATCGTGAATTTTAGAAAAAGTTCCAACGCTGGGTTTGTCTGCTGGAATTTCTGTTTCTTCAATTAATTGTTTGTTTACATGTAAATAAAAATTGTCTTTCAAAGTTTCCATATTTCGGTCTCCTAATGCATTTATTATAGCATTTAGCCCTATATATAATATTAAATATACACGCAAACCACAAATGCGAATAGTTTGCAATTGCAAAATTATTAAGTTAAAATGATTAGCGAGGAAAAAATATGAAAAAAATCTTTAGCGTTGTTTTAACTTTATTTGTTGCATTTACATTTTTTTCGTGCCAAAAAAACAAAGTTAACGTGGTAACTAGTTCTTATTTAACATATTCAATAGTTGAGCAACTGACTAAAAATACCAAAATTACTGTCAGTACAGCCAGAGCGCCTTATTTAAACATTCACAATTCAGAGTTAACTTTAACAGATAAAAGCAAAATTATTGAAAGCGATTTGTTAATTTATTTTTCTGAAAATGTTGATCTACAAATCAAAAAAGCTCGTGGAAACCTAGATTCTCTTAACTTAGAAAAAGCACTTAGGATTAATGAAAAAACTTTTTCAAAAGTAGGGGAGCAGGCATTTGAATCTGAAAAAAATATCCGCAAACACGCCTCTTCACACTATTGGTCAAGTTTAGAATATACAATTAAAATAATTGAAAAAATTGCTGAAAACCGCATTAAGCAGAAACATAGAATTGAATCTCGTCTTGCACGTGCCGAGCAAAAAACACAACGCGTAGCAAGCACTACAGGTACACATAAAGTAAGTGATGGAGATACTAGATCGGAAGAGCGT
>CALISC010000105.1 GCA_938041945.1 uncultured Acholeplasmataceae bacterium
AAATAAACAATTAACGCTGAAAAAATGACTTCAAAAAACAAAGCAAAAAGGTAACCTGCTTCTAAGAAAGTAAAGTTTTTTTCTTTTAACTTAACAAAATAAGTTTGTTTAACTCGGTTCAACTTAAGTTGATCTACTTCGCCTGACATTTTAAAATTTCTCCGATTTTATTTAAAGCAGCTGTTGGCATACCGACAACATTTGAGTAGTCACCGCTGATTTTTTTAATTAAACTGTTTTCCTTATCTTGTATACCGTATCCGCCTGCTTTGTCAAAAGGTTTAGCAAGTTCTATGTATCTTTGAATTTCGTCGTCGCTATTTTTCTTAAAATAAACGCAAGTTGTTACTTGAAATGAATAGACTTTATTTTTATGAATTATTGCCACTCCACTAACTACTTTGTGCTTTTTGCCATTTAACTTTCTTAGTATCTTAAAGCAACGCTCTGCGGTTTCTGGTTTTCCTAAAATTTCGTTTTTCAAAACTACTGTTGTGTCGGTTGCCAAGACTATATCGTCTTCAGGTAAGTTCTCTTCTTCAAGAACAGATTTTGCTTTAAAATAAGCCTGTATAGTCACGTAACTACGCCAATTTACGGCACTCATTTTACTTTCATCCCAACTAGGTTTAATAGCTTTAAAATCAAAATTATGTTCAGTTAAAATTTGAATTCTTCGCGGTGATTGACTGGCTAAAATTAACATAAGTACCCCTTGTTTTTTCAAAAAAACACCTATTTTGCATGTGTTATAATATTATATATTAAATAAAGAAATTATGAGAAAAATTTTAAATACTTTAAAAAAAGTCCAAGCATCTTATCCAGATAATACTTTTATTTTATCTGTATCTGGTGGGGTTGATAGTATGGTTTTACTAGACTCAGCAATTAAAACAAAACTAAATTGTGTTGTGGTAAATTTCAATCACCATAAGAGAAAAACGAGCGAAAAAGAGGCAAAACTAGTTGAAAAAGTTGCTATTGCTAACAACTTAAAAGTAGTATTAAAAGACATTAAAATTGAAAAAAACAGTAATTTCCAAAAACTTGCAAGAGACTGTAGAATAGCCTTGTTAAAAGAAATTGCTAAAGAAAACAACACAGACTTAATTGTGACTGCTCACCACTCAAATGACCTTGCTGAAACTATGCTGATGAACTTTGTCAGTCAGGGAATGTTTAAATCGCTAAGCGGTTTTGACACTAAACACGAAGATGACGGTTTTATTTTTTTAAAACCCTTTAAAGAAATTAAAAAATCAAAGCTGTACGAATACGCAAAAAAATATAATCTTAACTTTTTTGAAGACGAGAGCAATTTTAAAAACAACTACACAAGAAATCAGTTTAGAAATTTAGTTATTCCAGAACTAGAAAAACAAAACCCTAAACTGACAGACAGACTATTTTTGCTTTCAGAAATTTTTCAGTCGCTTGACGAAAGCCTTAAAAAAACTGCTTTTGATTTTATTCAAAACAAAAAAATTTTTTATATTCATGAATACCTAAAACATCCTTTACACATTAGACTATATATTTTGGCAGAACTATTAAATCAAAATAAAATCGCTTTTAATTTAAAGAAAATCACGC
Organism: uncultured Acholeplasmataceae bacterium; assembly: GCA_938041945.1. Taxonomy (GTDB): domain Bacteria; phylum Bacillota_I; class Bacilli_A; order Acholeplasmatales; family Acholeplasmataceae; genus CALISC01. The sequence continues at coordinate 1,597 of CALISC010000105.1, forward strand.
AAATTGATAAGTTAATTTCAAGCACTCGTCCAAACGGTTTAATCAAACTAACTGATACCTGGTTTTTTAAAAAAACTTACGCGCATTTTTCACTAGAAAACCAAGCAAATTCGCCACTATTATATAAATATAATATAGATAATTTTTGTTTTAATTCAAAACATCCACAAACTAGTTTAATAAACTGTATAATTGAATATAGTACTGACGCGCTTAAACTACCTTTTTTAGTCAGAACTCAAAAGCCTGGTGACTTACTTAACTACAGTTATGGCAAAAAATCCGTAGCCAAGTTATTTAAAGACGCCAAAGTACCACTTTATTTTAGAAAGCAATACCCGATTTTAACAGATTCAGCCGGCCAAATTATCTACATCCCAAAACTATATAAAAACGATACTCTTGGGGTAGGCGAAACTCTTAAAATTGAGTTTACAGGTGAACTATGCGAAATTTACTCAAAAAAGATATTCAAAAAGTCTTAATCACTCGCTTTAGCATTAAAAGACAAATTAAGCGAATAGCTAAAGAAGTTTCTAAGGCTTATTTTGACAAGACTCCACTTTTAATCGGTATTTTAAATGGTTCCGTTCCTTTTTTAACCGAACTTTCTCTAAAATTATCTATTAACTGCGAAATTCAGTACATGTCTACGAAATCTTATTTTGGAGGAACTGAGTCAACTGGCAAAGTTCTGCTGAACTCAAGTCTACTTCCAGATGTCAAAGACCGAGATGTCGTGATAGTTGACGATATTATGGACTCAGGAATTACTCTTAACTTAATTAAAGAAACACTTCTTAAAAACGGAGCGAAATCTGTTAAGACCGCAGTGCTTTTAAATAAAATCACGAAGCGAAAAGTAGAAATTGAGCCTGATTTTGCTGCTTTTAAAATCCCTGACCTTTTCATTGTTGGATTTGGTCTGGACTACAAAGAACTTTACCGTAATTTGCCCTACATTGCTTTACTGAAACCCAGTGTTTTAAGCGAGCAGAAAGGATAAGACTGATAAATGAAACAAAATAAACCAAGCAAACAACCAAAAAAATTTAATCTACTTTCTAATAAAAGTTTTTGGATTAACTTAATTATTACTGTAATTGTTGTAATTTTTGTAATTAGAATTAGCAGAAGAATTTACGATAATTTAAAAGTAAAAGTAGCCTATGCGGAACTAAAAACTCAACTGGGCGCGAAAAACGTTGCACTTGGCTACGATAAGTTTGACGACTCACTGAAAAAATATTTAGAAAAACAACTAATTAAATCAGAGCTTACCGTAACTCACCTAAGCATTCGCGAAACCGCGGCTGGCAACTTATACATTGACTTTAGATACCAAAAAAACGGCAAGCAAATCAGAGCGACAGTTTACGAGCGAATTGACCGCGCGCAGGCGAGTGAAATTAGGCATATTGTTGAGTATTACAACTCAACCGATAAAAAAATACTTTACAGCAATGTGCTTGAGTCTAGTTTCAATATTTTTTCGTTTATTTTGTCTGCCTTACCGTTTGTAATTAGTGGTTTGTTTTTGTATTTAATTTACAAATCATACCAATCAATGAACCAACAAAACCTAGATATTGTCAACAGCGATGTTAAAACTGCCAAAACTAACGTGACTTTCCAAGACGTGGCAGGCTTGGATGAAGAAAAATACGAACTGCAAGAAATTGTAGACTTCTTAAAAGATCCAGCTAAATACACCAAAGTTGGCGCCAGAGTTCCAAAAGGAGTGTTATTAGTTGGGCCTCCTGGTACTGGTAAAACTTTAATGGCTAAAGCCGTAGCAGGTGAGGCTAACGTTTCTTTTATTTCGCTATCTGGTTCTGAGTTTGTTGAAATGTTTGTCGGAGTTGGTGCCAAGCGAGTTAGAAACTTATTTGACACAGCGAAGTCTATCGCACCTTGCATCATTTTTATTGACGAAATTGACGCAGTTGGACGCCAAAGAGGCTCAGGTATTGGTGGTGGACACGATGAACGCGAGCAAACCCTGAACCAAATTTTGGTAGAAATGGACGGATTTTCAACCAATTCTGGAATTATTGTTCTTGCTGCCACCAACCGTTCAGATGTGCTTGACCCAGCATTGCTCAGACCAGGACGCTTTGACCGCCAGATTATGGTGTCTCTGCCTGACTTAAAAGGTAGAACTAAAATCCTTGGTGTGCACTCAAGAAATAAAAATCTAGCCGCTGAGGTTAACTTAGAAGACTTGGCTCGCCGTATCCCTGGTTTTTCAGGTGCCGACATTGAAAACCTAATGAACGAGGCCGCTTTGCTTGCAGCACGCGCCAACAGAGTAGAAATCACTATTGCTGATTTAGACGAAGGTGTGGACCGCGTGATGATGGGAGATCGGA
>CALISC010000106.1 GCA_938041945.1 uncultured Acholeplasmataceae bacterium
AATTTGGCACTCTTCTACTTGGCAATTTGGCTATATTTCACTTTATAATTTGGCGTTTTTTTAGACGCGAGTTTGGTAATTTAGTTATATTTTTAGGTTCTATAAACTTTTTAAGGGGTAGCCCACAAGACCTTTAAGGAAACAAAAGCCTTAAGGGTCTTTTATTTGCCAGTGTCCATTTTTATTTGCGCCGATTCTTTGAATTATTCCAAGAGATTTTAAGACTTTTAAAACTTTGTCAACAGCAGTGTTACTAATTTCGCAGACTTCAGAAAGTTCCGCAATTGTGATGTTTGGTTTATTTCTAATTTCGGCCAACACCTTGATTTGAGACAAGTTTAACTTTATTTATGAATTTTTATTACCAACTTTATTACCAACCTCGTTAACCTTGTTATAAGGTGTTGTTACTAAGATTGAGTTATTAGAAATCTTAATGGTTTTTCTACCGTAGGTGTTGGTAATCAAAGGAATACCTCTACCAGTTTTTTCACTAATTCGCAATTGCAAAAAAAATTTCTGACAGTTTTTCGTTAACGGGGATAGAGTGGCCACTAAAAAAACCTTCTAAGGTTTGCAGAGTTGGCAATTCTCCGCGAGAAAGTATTTCAATTTTATCTGAAAAAGCCGTAAACATTGGTTCGTTTAAGTTAATCCATTTATTGTGTAAAAAAAGCGTTGATAGTGGCTTCTCTGAATTTTTTAAAAAATAATTTTTTAGTCTTAAAAACTTGTGCTAAATTTCTGAACTCGAGGCTTAAAAATGATATTTTGAACCATAAAATGTTGTGTTAATGCGCTGTAAATATAAATTAGTTAAGTAATACGAAATATAATTTTGCTACTCAATGAGCGACGGCTATTTTAAAACGACCCAATTACCTTTTTTATCTGTACCTTCTCTTTTAATATAACCTTTTTCTTTTAGGTCTTTTAAATATCGTTCTGCAGTCCTCTTTGTTTTACGCAAAAATGTTGCGATTTTATCAGTGGTTAGTGTTGGCTCCCTTAAAAGTAATAAAATTATTTTATGTTCAATCTTGTTTAATTTTAAGTCTGTATCTATAGAAACGTTAATACCTGTTTTAATTTCTTTAGCAACTTTTTCGTTGAAAGGTATAGACACAATAATGTAATTATCGCTAATTTTAAAAACACCTTTGCCGTAATTTTCAATAATAATCGGAACGCCGTGTCCTGTGTGGTCGACTATATCTAGATCTGAAAAAATCTTCATTAGTTTAGCGTTTCTAGGTTTACTTATACCTAGGAAAAAATCGTTTAATTTTAAGTTATATGGGAGACCACCATGCGATAAAATTTCAATTCTATCGCTAAAAAATGAAACTTGCGGTTCAGCGATAGACCAATCATTGTGAACTATTGCGTTAATAATAGCTTCATTCACACTATCGTAATTAAATAAAAATGTGTCTTTTCTTGGCCTAACTGAAGTGTCTGAAAGACATATGTTTTCAGCAGCAATTCTATTCATAAGTTGGCGATACCCAAAAATTATAGATTTGTTTCCGTAATCACTTCTTTGCGATAATGCAGCTTTGGTTTTTCCACTAAATTTTACAAATATTAAAGAAAAGCCATTATTATCAGAAAGCAGTTCAGCCATTTTGTTATATTTACCGCTACTATTGACTAACGCTAGATTAGTTTCAAAAGTTTCTTCATTTAATTTATAGCCAAATTCTAAATAGGAGTTTTTCAAAGTTTGAAACGATAAAATCGGTAAGTTAGTAGTAGAAGACGCTAAAACATCATCGTCAAAAAATCTTTGTTTATATCTTTCCTTAATTTGTTCTGCATCCATTTCAGTTGAAGAAGAACCCACCCTAATTGCACAACCACTTGCTGAAAAACCATACTTTTTAATACAATACAGAGGCGATATACCTTTTTTTACAATTATTACTACTACAAGAATACCGTTAATGTTTTCTAATTCTGTTTTAACCATATCTTGTGCGCTTGGTTCTATTTGGCTAGCAACTATGTCGTAAATTGACCTTAAAATTTGGTCAATATTAGAAACACCGACAACTTTTCCATCATTATCGACACCTATGTATATTTTTCCGCCCTCAGCATTTAAAAAGGCGACTATTTCTTTTACAACTTGGTTAGTATATTTTACCTTTAATTCAACTTTATTAGACTCAACTAGCATAAACACCTCCTTAATTAAAATATCATATTTAGCGACAAAATTCAATAAAAATGCGACATTTACACCGACATTTACACCGACATTTATTCAAAAAAACGACAACATTAATTTAAAAATTTTGTATATTTACCTTCCCAAACATAGGAAAAAATGGTTTTATATGTTTATGCAAACACTTTTCTACCAATAATTTTTATATTTACAAGTTAGTCTTTTAGACAGCCAAGAGGGCACACTATTACTCCGTCTCCGCGAACATAGGCGGTGTCGCTTGTAGTGATTATCATTAAGAAACTAGGTTCTTTCATTTTAGGTGAAAGCAAAGATTTCAATTTAAGCAGGTTTTTAGCGCCTTCTTCAATTCTGACGCTATTTCCTATTTTTACTTCAATTAGTCCAAACTCTCCGTTATCTAGATACACAACAGCGTCGCATTCAAGTCCGTTTTTATCGCGGTAATGATAAACTTTTCCGTTTATTTTCTCTGCGTATATTTTAAGGTCGCGAACTGCTAAGTCTTCAAAAAGCAAGCCAAAAGTCTTAAGGTCATTTAAAAGAGAACCAGGTCCGAGTTCTAGGGCTCTCGCAGCAATTGATGGGCAAATAAAGTGTCTAGTGGGTGCAGTTCTAATTGCCGTTTTGCTACGTAAATTCGGGTTCCAGGCCTCTATGTCTTCAATAATAAAGTTTTCTTTAAATAATTCTAGATAAGAAAGAATAGTAATGTTAGATATAGAAAGATTGTCGTTTTCTTTAATATCGTCCATCAAAGTTTTAATTGAACACTGGCTTGAGATGTTTCTGGCGTATGACTTTAGAGTTTTTGCGAGTTTTTTACTGTCTCTAAAAAGACTTTTGTCTTTCAAAAGGTCGCTTTGAATCAGTTGTACAAAGTAGTCTTTTGAAATCCCCAAGGCAAGGTCTTTTGAAACCCCTATGCTTTGTGGCCAACCGCCACGACAAATTAGGTAGCAATAGTCTCGAAGTGTTAGTTTGGATTCTTGAGTTTTAATTTTTTTGCCTAAAAAAAGTTCATTTAAACTAACTCCACCTGTGCTGTCCATAGACTCATATAAAGACATGGGACGCATAATTAAGGTAGTTATTCTGCCAACACCCGAATGCATTATTTGGGCTTTTTCTTTTTGCATTAAAGGCGTTGAAGAACCTGTTAATATAAATTGACCAAATTCTCCTCTTTTGTCGACTTCTGTTCTAATTTCATCCCAAATAAAAGGAATTTCTTGCCATTCATCTATTAGCAGTGGTGGTTTTTTTGCCAAAAAAGCTTCGGGCTCTGTTCTTGCCAGTTCAATGTTTTGAGCCTTATTTTTATTTGTTTGCATGTAGATAACGCTATTGGCAAACTTCAAGGCAGTAGTTGACTTTCCGCACCATTTTGGCCCTTTAATTAAAAGAGCCCCACAACTCGCCAATTTATCTTGAATTTTTTTCTCAATTATGCGATTTAGATATTTTTTCATATGTACACCTGCACGCATATTTTAATATAAAATACCCTTGCAATCAAGCCATTTTATAATTTGGCTTGATTTCACTTTATAATTTGGCTTGATTTCACTTTATAATTTGGCTTGATTTCACTTTATAATTTGGCTTGATTTCACTTTATAATTTGGCTTGATTTCACTTTATAATT
>CALISC010000107.1 GCA_938041945.1 uncultured Acholeplasmataceae bacterium
ACCACAAAAAATAAAAAACTGCTGTGTTTTTCATGCAAACACAGCAGTTTATAATTGTTTAATTTGAAAATATTTTGCGAGCGCTTCTTTAGCGAGTTTATCTGCCACATCATTAAAAGAAATATTTGAGTGACTTGGTACTTTTTGAAACTTAATTTCGCTAAACTCAGACTTGACACTCGCCCAAAACTCAACATACATAAGAGAAATCTTTGAGTAAGCGCTCCATTCGGAAGTTATCCAACGAGCGAGACCTTGGTAGTCGTGGTAAATCTTGATTTTTTTAAATCCATTTTCCTTTGCCCATTTAAGCGCTTCAATTGCACCAAATACTTCGCCCGCCACATTTGCCGTTTTCAAAAACTCGCGGTCGGCTCTACAGCCAGAGATATTTAGTTTTTGCCCGTTTGGTAAAATCAGGTGAACTCCGTATGAAAACTTAGTGAGTTCTTTTGAAAAACTGCCGTCTGTGAAAGCCACTAAATAACCTGCTTTTAAATCTTTTTCAACCACACTTTGCCAATAGTCTGTACCTTTTAAAAAACATTCAGCCTCTGCTTTGGTTAAAAAAGATTTAAAAACTGGTTTTTTAAAACCAGCGATCGCAGCCTGGCATTCTGGCCAGGTTTCAAAAATTCCGATTTTTTTGCCTACTTTTACAGCGTAGTATTTCACAGGCTTATTTTAACTCAGCCTCTGCTTCTTTTTCTTTTAGTTTCTTAATTAGTGTTAAGAGACTTTGAATGAAAATTGAGCCAGTTGAATTGCCAATGATTACGATAAAAATAAATAAAGTGACTTTTGCGTAGTTATACTGGAAGCCAAATGAAAATAGCGAAAAAGAAGCGATACAGTGATCAAATCCAAGCAGTAAGAAAGTCCAGACTGCAAATAGTAGAGAAAGCAGACCAATTGCCTTGTTTTTAGCATTGTTAAAACTATAAATTGCAGAGTGCAACAAGATGCCAGTGCCGATTGCTCCAAGGAAAGTTCGCCAAAGCGGAGTTTCTTTAAAATCTAGTTTTTTAGCAACCATTGTTTGAATTAAGTCAGCGTAAGTTCTGGGACTTCCAGGTACATTTTTTGCTGGAAACACTGTGTAGTAAAAAAGAATCGTAAAAATTACTGTTCCTAAAAAATTAGTTAAAAAAACGATAAGAAGTTCAATTAAGTAATCAGGTTTTCGTTCAAAAACATAGCCAATTCTACCGGTAAAAAGTGCAGCATCTAAGGCAATGATTAAAATGATTCCGACACAAAAACCAACACCTGCAATAAAGTAAGTAGTCAGAGTTTGAATACCACTGCCTTGAGCATATGAAGTTAAAACCAAAAAGGTAAAAGCAGCGATAGCAACTAAAACCCCTGAAAGAAAACCTTGTAAGGCGAGTTTGGAGTATTTATATATATTTGTTTTGTTTTGCATAGTCAAAAATTCCTTTATTTAAAATCTATATAAGTAATTTTACTCCATATAATTAAAATAGGTTTAAATAAGCAAATAAGGATAATTTTCAAAAATAAAACCTTGTTTTGCAAATGTGCCTTGCAAGGCAGTTTTACATTTTTGAAAAAGTCTTAATTTTCTTATATAAAAGCCTTATAAAGCGATTTTAACAAACTATTTTTAATATTAATTATTTTTAGATTTTTAAAAATATTGTTTGCTTGTCCTTGCTTATTTTGGTATACTGAAAGCACTTAGAGGTGCGCATATGTTTATCACATTTGAAGGCGGAGAAGGTAGCGGAAAATCTACTATCATTAAAAAAATTAAGGCCCTTTTCGAAGAAGGCGAAAACCAACAAAAATACTCACTAGTTAACCAAACTACCGGTGAAATTGTTCCGTTGATTTTCACCAGAGAACCAGGCGGGCTCAACATTACTCTAGCCGAAGAAATTAGAGATGTTTGTTTGCATCCTAAGCACATTACAATGCAAAGTGAAACCGAAGCACTGTTGTTTGCTGCTTCTAGGTCTGAACATGTTAGACAACTAATTGAACCCAACCGCGAAAAAGCACTAATTATTTGCGACAGATATATAGATTCATCATACGTCTATCAAGGAGTTGCCAGAGGCTTAGGTATTGAATACATTAAACAAATCAATAAAAGTATTTTAAACTGCTTGCCTGATTTGACTTTTATTTTTATTATCAATCACGAAAACGGACTAAACCGAGTATCCGCTCGCAACAAAATCAACCGCCTTGATAGAGAAAGTCGTGCTTTTCACAATAAAATTGATGAAACTTACCGTGGGCTTAAACAAATTTTTCCAGAACGCAAGTACATCGAAATCAACGCCGAGGCTGCGGTTGAAACCGTTTTTAGACAAGTTTTAGACAGTTTAATGGAAGAACTTGCTAAGAAAAATATCAGAATCGTGCAAAATGACTAAAAAAGAACATTTTTTTCACCTTTCGCTTTTACCTGTTGCCAAAAAAGACGAACACATTACCTATATTCTTTTACAAATTAAAGCAATTTTAAAACAAGAAGGTATGCCAGATGCAGAACTAAACGCCCTTGAGTTTAAACCATCTCGCAACCTTTTTATTTTAAACAAAGAAGAAATCACTAAAGAAGCCTTGCTTGAGTTTACAAACACCTTTAACTACACTTCTTTAAATCAATACTCAAGATTTTTTGTTTTATTTGGTGTAGATTTGCTAAATACTGCT
>CALISC010000108.1 GCA_938041945.1 uncultured Acholeplasmataceae bacterium
GATTAAATACTTCTAAAACTTCTTTATGATATAGCAAAACAAGACTTTATTTAAATTTTAAAACACAAAAATACACTAAAATACGTTTGTAAGGCTATTATGTTAAATTAGATAAAAATCCCAAAACTTGGTTTTTATTGCGTAATTTTAACTTATTATAATGATATAGAGACAAAAGACATTGTTTATCTTTTGGTGAGAAAGGATATATAGCAAATGCAAACAAATAAAAAAAGACGAGGATACCTAATTTCCTCAACATTATTGCTGACATTAGTTTTAATTACTTTATTTACTATCTTTTTGTTCTCGCACCCTACAGTTTATTTTTCTAAAGCCAGTGGCTTTTCTCAACACGTCGGTGTTAGTTCAGGTAAAAATAAGCTACGCTTTGTGGTGCCAGAAACTGTAGACACGACTAAATCTACATATATTTCTGTTAAACAAGAATGGTTTGAAACTAACATAATGGGCAAAATTACTGACATCAAAGCCAAACCTAAAAAATACTTAGCCTTAGATTTTACAGACCGAGAATATGATTCTGAAGTTTTTACAATTTACACCAAAAACTGGTTTGGAATTAAAGGAAAACACGACATAATTGTAGATTATTCTAATTTTCTTCGTGTATTTTTCCCAGAACCAAGCGCTGGAGAAGCGCCCCGTAAAGCAATTATTTTACCTTATACAAAACTAAAAACAGAATACAAACATATTTACGAAGAATTACTTAAATTAAAAAGTTTTGTTGCTTTTGATGAAAAAGGCTTAGCAAGTGGACAACCAGTTAGCAAAGATGAAGTTTTTGTTAAAGAAAATGCTCGCGGTCGTGCGTTTTTGGTTAACAATGACACACACTTGTCTGTAGTTTATGATTTTTTATTACCTGGCATTTTTAAAAATCAGACACAAAAAACCCAAGTTTTTGACTATATTGAAAAAACAGCAGGTAAATTCAAGACTTATGATCCTGTAAAACTTGGCATTGACATTAAATTCAACGCAGCACCATTCTATATTTCTAAGTTTTTAGGTTGGTACTACATTGACCCAA
>CALISC010000109.1 GCA_938041945.1 uncultured Acholeplasmataceae bacterium
CCAAATTGAAGCATCAACTGTTGCCCCTCGTTTACTTTCGTATTAATCTTATAAACGCCTCTTCTATCACCACGAGCGATTACAGACATCTTAGACTTCGAATTAAGCAAAAGATATTGAGCAACATAAGTGTACACGTCGTCGTACATGACCATACAAAACAAACTATTAGAAGCATTGTAGACATGTTGTGCTATTTTCTTAATGCTCAATCCTTTATCTCCTGCTTCTACAAGAACCTTAATTATTTCACTGTCGTAAGTCATTTGTATATAATGAAAAAGAGTTGTAACTCTGTTTTGAATTACAACTCTTTTTATTTCATATAAAAAAAGATCTAAATCTTATGCCAATGCAAGAAGTCCACCTTCGTCTTTTACTTTACCTTCTTTAAAAAGCCATCCAATACCAAGATAAGCTTCCTCAATAGTAATATTGGCTAATTTTGCAATATTTGCTACACTAAGAGGCTTTCCTGAGGCGGCAAGAGTCTGATAGACATCACCTGCACGGAATCCTACGCTTTCTGCATTAACCGCTGCCGCAACTTCTACTTTTTTTGCGACTGTTTTCTTAGGAGCTGCCTTTTGGGTGGTAGTTTTAGCTGCAGCAACCTTTGTTGTTACTTTTTTTTCTGCCATAATTCAATAATAATTTGAATACATCGAATACAATTAGAGTCGACTTAAAATTACGGCTGCAAAATTAGTATATTATTTTTTAATTTTAGACTTTGCTTTATAAAAAAGTAACGAATTCAAAGATGCAACAACTGCATTTAGCTGTTTTCTTGACTTAAATCAAATTTTTGAAAGTCAGTTAAAAAAACAGGTGAGCAATTGGCTTCGCCAATTTGTTTAATCTCTGTAAAAAAAGTCTGGTCGTTTGTAAAAAACAACTGATGGTCCTTTAATGTTGCAATTTTCTCAAGAAAAATTTCTTCTAAAGTGCTGCCAAGCGTCTCTGTGTGGTCAAGTCCAACGTTGGTTAAAAACGATGCTTTGTATTTAAAACAGTTAGTAACATCGTTTTTAGCGCCAATTCCGGCCTCTATTACTAAACAATCGCAGTTTTGGGCTTTAAAGTAAATTAGGGCTGCCAGAAAAGTTAATTCAAAAAAAGAATAACTTTGAAAAAAACCATCGTAAAGTAGATTGGTTAAGATAGGATAAAGTTTTTTTGGTTTGATTTGTTTTGAATTAACCTGAATTCGCTCACTAAAGTCAATGTAGTGAGGAGACGTGAACAGACCAACTTTTTTGTATTTGTGTTCAAATAATTTGGCTAAAAACAAGGCGGTGCTGCCTTTGCCGTTAGTGCCAACAACGTGCACCTTAAAAGTGTCTTTAAAGTCTAGGCCTAAATACTTTAAGGCTTTTTTTATTCTCAACAGGTTTTCTTCTTTTGGGTAGCCTGTTCTAATAAAAAGATGAGACAGCAAAAGATTTAACTTATTTTTGTAGTGCATCTTGAACTTTTTTAAATTCTTTTAAATACTTTTCGTATTTTTGTTTTTCTAACTCAATTTTACTAGCCGGAGCTTTTGCTAAAAATCCAGGATTGTTTAAAATTGACTCAGATCGTTTAATTTCGGCGGTTAGCATTTTAAGTTGTTCTTTTAATTGTTCTGGGTTTTGACGTTCTGAGTGCACAAAAATGGAAAAGTTTGCGTCAACTAACTCAGCAGAATCTATCGCACGACTGTCGGCTAGGTTAAGTTCGGCGAGTTTTAAAATTGAGCGAATATTTTCAAGGTTTTCCTGAAGAATTGCTTTAGTTTTAGAATTTTTAGCAACCAAAGTTATAGACAAAGCTCTGTTTATTTTATTTTCTGCAATGTAATTACGGACAGTAAAAATTACTTTTTTAAATATCTCGAAATCTGCGAAAACTGTTTTGTCACAGTCTTTTTTGGCTTTTGGCCATTTTGCAGTGATTAACATATCTTTATTAAACATTGAGTAGATGTTTTCTGTCACAAAAGGCACAATTGGATGCAGTAATTTAAGAATTTCTGTAAGCACATACACCAAAATTTGGTTAGTGCCTTCAGTTAGTTTTATATTCTTTTTTTGAACTTTAGCAATTTCTAGATAAGTGGACGAAAAGTCTTGCCAAATAAAGTTTTGCAGAACTTTCGCGGCTTCTTGAAACTCATACTTTTTAAACAAACGTGTGTATTTCTGCACAGTTTCGTTTAAACTAGCCAAAATATAGTGGTCTGCCAAGGTATTCGCCACTACTTTTTTAACAGGACTTTTGTAGTCAGTTAAAATAAATCTAGAGATATTCCAAAGTTTGTTTAAATTATTCCAAGCCGACTCAATTTTAACTTTATCATATCTAATGTCGGTGCCAGGAGAAGATGAAGTAACTAAGAAATATCTTAAACTATCGGCGCCATACTCCTTAATTACGTCAAATGGGTTAATGCCATTGTTAAGCGATTTAGACATTTTTTGACCATCTGCTGCTCTGACCAGACCGTGAATTAAAACTTCTTTAAAAGGATCGGTTTTAGTGATATCTAGACTTTGGAAAATCATTCTAGAAACCCAGAAGAAAATTATGTCATATCCTGTTACTAAAAGTTGAGTTGGAAAGAAACGTTTAAAGTCTCCTTCTTTTTGAGACAAACAAGAAATGGGCCAAAGAGATGATGAAAACCAGGTGTCAAGGACGTCTTCGTCTTGTTGCCATCCTGCGCCAGGTGAGTCAATTTGCGCCTTGATCTCTGCGCCTTTATACCAAACCGGGATACGGTGTCCCCACCAAACTTGGCGAGAAATACACCAGTCTAGGGTATCTGTCATCCAGTTAATAAAGATTTTTTTAAATCTACTTGGATAAAACTTAGTTTTAGAAGAACGGGCAAGGCGAGAAAAATAGTCCATTTTCAAAAACCATTGCAGTGAAAGTCTAGGTTCAACTACAGTGTCTGTGCGCTCAGAGTAGCCAATTGAGTTTTGGTGTTCTTCAGCCTTGATAAACTGACCGGTTTTGGTCAGGTCTTTAAGTAGATTTTCACGACAAACAAAGCGGTCTTGACCGCTGTAAATACCTGCCATTTCGTTAAGTGTGCCGTCTTCATGCATACAAAGAGGTTTTGAAAGATTATGTCTTTTGGCAACTTCAAAGTCATTTGGGTCATGGGCAGGAGTAACTTTCACCACACCTGTTCCAAAGTCTTTTTCAACATAGCTATCTGCAATAATTGGAATTTCTGTGTTAGTAGTTGGAATTAAGACAGTTTTTCCAATAATTTGCGTGTATCTTTCGTCATTAGGGTTAACCATTAAGGCCTGGTCGGCAAAACAAGTCTCGGGTCTGGTAGTCGCAACCACTACACCGTCTGTTTTGCTTCCTTTAAATAAATACTTAATAAAGTATAGTTTAGATTTACTTTCTTTGTGAACTACTTCTATGTTAGAAAGCGCGGTCTTAGCCTGAGTGTCCCAATTAATAATTTTGTAATCTCGGTAAATCAACCCTCTTTCGTAAAGTTCAATAAAACGTTTTGAAACTATTTCTGAGTGGCCTTTGTCAAGCGTAAAAAGTTCGCGTGAATAATCCAGAGAAAGCCCCATTTTTTGCCATTGCTTGCGAATTGTTCCTTCGTGTTCTTCTTTCCAGTTCCACGCTGCTTTTAAAAATTCAGTTCTGCCGATTTCAAAACGGTTAGTGCCTTGTTCTTTTAATCTAGCGTCAACTTTTGCCTGAGTTGCTACCCCTGCGTGGTCAGTGCCAGGAAAGTAAAGAGCGGCTTTACCCTGCATGCGCTGAAAGCGAATAACTGCGTCTTGTAAAGTATTGTCATAAGCATGTCCTATGTGCAAAATCCCTGTAATGTTTGGCGGAGGAATTACCACGGTAAAACCTTTGCCTTTTTCGGCTGGCAAAAAAGCGTTGGCTTTCAGCCAACTTTCGTAAATTAAATTATCTTTTTCAAAACTATATTTTTTATCCATTTTATTTTAATTAACTTGATTTTTTGACGTGATAGCAAATACCTGTAATATTGGCGCCAGAATGCACGCAAATAGTTTTAGTCAAAAATGAGTGAACTATTTTAATGTCAGGGCAGTGTTCAGTAATTTTGTCTTCTAAATATTTGACAAAGCGTTCATCTTCAACGGTAGCAAGGGCTACAGTTTTTTCGTCAATTTCGCCTTTTTGGTAGTGTTCAAAAAACACATTAAAAACGTTTTCTAGAGCTTTGATGTGCGTGCCTATTGACTTTCTTGGCAAAATATCGTTTTGTTGTGAGTGAAAAATTGGTTTGATTTGCAAAATTGAACCGATCAACGACTGCATACCAGATACTCGGCCGCTTCTTTTTAAGTAACTCAAGTCTTTGGAGATAAACTCAATAATCATACCTTTTTTGTATTCGTTTAAGAAATTAAGAAACTCATCAATTGACTGAACTGTGTTTTTGATTTCAACTGCCTTTTTAATTAGCATAGTAACGCCTGTTGCAATTTGCCAGGTGTCTACAAAAAAAGTTCTTGATTTATATTCAGGCGCTAAGTTTTGTAAAGCAATTTGAAAGTAGTTTAAAGAGCCTGAATACCTTGAACCAATTCCAAAGTAAACTAAATAATAGTCATTTCCTTTAAGTTGGCTTTCAATAAGTTGGCGAAAAATTTCTGGGCTTGGAGTTGCGGTTTTAGGAACATCTTTAGTATTTGTTGAGTTAACTTTTTTAAAAAACTCAGGGGCGTCGTTTTCACCGTGGTCAGGAAAAGTTTCTCCGTTAAAAGTAATATTAAAAGGAAACTGAAAGATTTCGCGCGCTCGTTTAAATTCATTAGTCAAATCAGGGGATGAGTCTGTCATGATAATAATTTTTTTCATGCAATTTTCTCCTTAAATAAATTAGTTAAATGCTCAATTACTTCTTTACTTGAAAAAGCAACTTCATTATTGACAAAAAACAAAGTAGAGTCCGGAAACTGGGTTTGATATTTGTTTTTTTTGCTAAAAACCTTTGACTTTTTTTCTTTATCTACTTTAGTAAAGCAAATGATGGGAACAATTCCTTGCCTTTTTAAGTATTCATGCATTTCAAGGTCTTGGTTAGTTGGGCCAACAAAAAAGTCCATTAACATTAAAACTGCACTGTACTCTCGTCTACCAATATAAGTTCCAAGCAGGCGGGTAAAGTCTGTTTGAGTTTTTTGGTCAACCTTGGCAAAACCATAACCAGGCGTGTCTACTAAATAAAATAAGTCCTTGTATTTAAAGTAGTTTAAAGAAATAGTTTTGCCTGGTTTTTGTGAGACTTTGGCGATTTTACATTGAAAAAAGTTGTTAATAAAACTAGACTTACCGACATTGCTGCGACCAAGCAACAAGACTTCTGGTAAGTCTGTGGGTTTAGTTTTTAAGTCAAATACTGATTTTACAAACATCTAAAAAGTTATTTTAAGTTAAACTAAAGCAGCATTTAATACTTCTTTAATTTCTGCAACTGGCGTAATCTCAAGGTCCTTTAAGACTTCTTCAGGGATATCTTGAATATCGCGGACATTGTCTTTAGGGATAAGAATGCGTTTTAGTCCAGAACGGTGGGCAGAAATCGCCTTTTCTTTAAGACCACCGATTGGCAGAATTTGGCCAGTTAAAGTAATCTCACCGGTCATACCAACAGTGTGCTTAACTGGTTTTTTAGTTAGTAGGGAAACTATTGCTGTGCACATTGTGATACCCGCGCTTGGTCCGTCTTTTGGGACAGCGCCTTCAGGTACGTGAATGTGAATGGTGTTTTTCGCAAAAATCTCGGGGTTGATACCAAACTCTTCGGCTTTAGATTTCACAAAAGAAAGCGCGGTAATCGCAGACTCTTTCATAACATCTCCAAGTTTTCCGGTTAAAACAACGTCACCTTTACCAGCATAGGTGTTGGCCTCTATTTTTAAGGTATCGCCACCATACGCTGTATAGGCAAGTCCTGTAACCACTCCGACCTGGTCTTTTTGATCGGCTATATTGTGGAAAAATCTAAATTTACCTAGGTATTCTTCTAGGTTGTTTTCATTAATTTCTAAAGTTGTCAATTCTTTGGCAAGCAGTTTTTTGACAAACTTGCGAGAAATTGTGCCAATAAGGCGATTAAGTTCACGAATTCCGGCTTCGCGGGTGTAGTGCTGAATTAGTTTATAAATGCCTTGATCCGTAAAAGTCAGTTGTTCTGGCTTAATTCCGGCTAGTTTTAAGTTGTCAGGAATTAAGTATTCAGCAGCAATGTGATACTTTTCAACTTCTGTGTAACTGCTTAACTGAATTATTTCCATACGGTCCATTAAAGGTTCTGGAATATTTTCAAGGTAGTTTGCAGTTGTGATAAACATCACCTTAGAAAGGTCAAAAGGCTCTTCTAAAAAGTGGTCTTCAAAACGGAAGTTTTGAGAAGGATCAAGCACTTCAAGAAGTGCTGCTGCCGGATCTCCACGGTGAGATTTGCCGATTTTATCAATTTCGTCAAGTAAAAAAAGCGGGTTTTTAGTGCCGGCTTTAACCATTCCTTTAAGGATTCTTCCAGGCAACGCACCAACATAGGTACGGCGGAAACCTAGAATATCAGACTCGTCATCCGCACCACCCAGAGAAATTTTGGTAAAGTTTTTATTTAAAGCCTCAGCTATAGAAATTGCTAACGAAGTTTTTCCAGTGCCAGGAGGTCCAACTAAACAAAGTATAGCCTGTGGGACTTTTTTGGTTTTAATCTGAACAGATAAATACTCAAGGATTTTGTCCTTAACTTGTTTTAGTCCATAGTGTTTTTTGTCAAGTGCATTTTTTACTTTCTTGATATCTGTGCAGTCTTTAGAAAACTTATTCCAAGGAAGTGAAACCGCGAAGTCTAAATAAGTTTTAATAGACCCGGCTTCTGGTGAAAAAGAAGAAGCAGTTTGGTATTTCTTTAACTCATTTAGTAAATTGCTTTCAGTTTGTGCAGGCATTTTTGCAGCCAGAATTGCTGCTCTGATTTGCTCAATTTCATCAATCTTGCGCGCGCGGTCACCGAGTTCGTTTTGAATGGCTTTCATTTTTTCGCGCAAAAAGTACTCTCGCTGCGCTTCGTCTATAGACTTTTGAACCTCTTCTTGGATTTTTTTCTCCAAAGAATTGGTCATAGAAAGATACTCAAAATCAATTAGTGCGATTTTAAGTAGTTCTTCCATAGTGTTGGCAAGTAAATATTTAAGTCTACGACTAAAGTCTTGAGTTAAGTTATTGCCAAGCACGTAGACCTCATCTGGTTTTGTGAACTCTACACTAAAAAGGTCTTTAGTGTCACCGCTTGCAGTTTTCAGAAACTCGCGGTTGCGTTCAACTAAAAGTTTTTTAGCAACTTGTGCTTTTTCAGATAAGTTTTCCGCATCTACATCTGCATACTCAAAAGAACATGAAGCAAATGGGGACTGATTAGATGCCGGAAAATAGTTAAGTACTTTAATTCTTCTTGAAACATGGAACTTAACTTTATATGAGTTTTCAACGCCAGGTTGGTCATTTTTCATTTTAAAGCCAACTTTGGCAATTACTCCGTAGGCTTCTAAGTCTTTGGCATCAGGATTTTCTATATCTGGATTTTTTTGAATTAAAAGAATGATGTATTTACCAGTTCCGCGCTCAGCCGCGTCCAGGGCTTTGACAGAAGATATTCTTCCAATGTCTAGACGAAGAGAAGTTGCAGGTAGAGCAACTGAGTTTCTAAGCGGAATTACTGGCAGCAAATTTTGTTGGTTTAATTCCATTTTTATACTAATTTAGCGTTTTTAACAATTAAGTCGTGGGCCTTGCCAACTTTTAAGTCTTTTTCAATATTTTCTTTACTTAATTGTTTTTTAACTTCTTCAACCGAAACGTTGTATTGTTTTGCAATTTCTTTGAAGTGCTCTTCAATTTCTGCGTCTGTTATTTCTAGTTTTTCAGCATCTGCAATTGCGTCTAAAGTAAGAGCTTCGTGAATTTGTTCATACGCTGCTTTTTTCTCTTCAGCCATCGCGTCTTCTGATTTTTTGCCAGTCATTTCCAAGTATTGTTGGTAGTTCATGCCGTAGGCTTTAAGGCTTTCTTCAATACGACGACGATTGCGGTTAACTTGTGCCATTATCATGGCGTCATGGATTTCTATCACGGCGTTCGCAGAGGCTTCTTCTAGTGCAGTTTTTTTAATGCGTTCATTTTCTTGTTTTTCTTTAAGTTGAGAGATTAGCGACTTAACGTGTGCTTTGTATTGTTCAACTGTCTCAATTTTGTCTTTTTTTAAGTCTTTTACCCATTCATCGGTAAGTTCGGGTAAGTGAGTTACTTTAACTGCGTTAACTTTGCATTTAAAAACAGCTGCTTTGCCTTTAAGGTCTTGAACCTGGTAGTCTTCTGGGAAAGTTACGTTCACGTCTTTTTCTTCACCTGCTTTTAGGCCAATTAGTTGTTCTTCAAAACCAGGGATAAACTGACCAGATCCTATTTTTAGGTCAAAGTCAGTACCTTTTCCACCCGCAAAAGCAGTACCATCAATAAAGCCTTCAAAGTTAATGTTAGCAGTATCTCCGCTTTCAACGGCTTTGTCTGCTGCTAGTAGTTTAGATGAACGATTTAGTTCCTCGTTGATTTTTTGTTCAACTTCTTTAGGTGATACTTTGGTATCTGGTTTTTTAATTTCAATTCCTTTGTATTTGCCTAGTTTAACTTCGGGCTTAACTGGGATTGTCAAAATTACTTCAAACTCTTCTTCTGCCAGTTTTGGTTCTTTTGGGTTTAGTTCAACGTTAGTAGGTTCTGCGACCACTTCGTATGTTTTTTCCATTAAAACATCTTCAAACTTAGCATTAATAACAAAGTTTAGAGCATCGTTGAAAAGTGATGCTTTTCCGTATCTGTTTTCGTAAATTGAACGCGGTGCTTGGCCTTTTCTAAAGCCTTTTAATTCAACTTTTTCTTTTACTAATTGATATGCGTAATCAAGACCACTTTCAAAGTCGGCAAGTGTAACTTTAGCGGTTACTTTAATTTGATTTTTTTCTAATTTTTCTATTTTCATAAACTGTTGGTTCCTCCGTGCATACTTAAATATTTTACCATAATATAATATATAGAAAGAAACGCAAGCCTTTTAAAAGGACTTGCTTGTCTTGCTAAAACTAGGAGACTTTGAAAACCATGATTAAAAAGATATTTATATTTGATATTGATGGAACTCTGTATTCAAAAAAACATAAAAAAATTTTGCCAAATACTTGTAGGCTGCTAAAAGAGTTAAGTGAAGATAAAGAAGTTTTATGCGGAGTTGCAACTGGTCGTGGTAAACCTAAAATTAAGGTTTTGGCGCCAATTTTAAAGTACCTTGATTTTTTAATACTCTCAAATGGTCAATATATTGAATTTCAAAAAAAGTTAATCTCAAAACATTGTTTTTCAAATCAAGATGTCGCTAAATTAAATAAAATTTGTGCAAGTAAACGAGTTAATTTAGGTTTTACTACAAGTAAATTTGCGTATTACGCAAATATGCACGATAGTGCTGAAAAAATGCGGGAAAAAGAGTTTAGACAAGCGAGCAATAAAAGTATTTTAACTAAAGAAATTTACTCACTTTGGTTGTCATCAGACTACCCAGAGGATTTAACTTTAATTAAAAACAGTTTTAATAAACTAGACTTTTATTTTTGGAATAAACAAAAAGGTATGGATGTTGCTTTAAAAGGTTTTTCTAAACAAAAAGGTATTGAGATTTTAAAAAGTTATTTAATTGAAAATCAGTTAATTGAAAAAGATTGTAAAGTAATTGCGATTGGAGATGGCGAAAACGATTTTGAGATGCTAAAGCATGCAAATGTGTCAGTATGCATGGAAAACTCAGATTGCGGTAAATTAAGAGATATTGCTGACTTAATTGCACCGAGTGTAGATAGCGACTTGCTTTACTCTTTCTTTAAGAAAAATATTTTTTAACCATAAAATAAATGACCCTAGTCTGTAGACAGACCAGGGTCATTTTTAAATTTGGTGTAGGTTATTGAAAATATTTAGTTATCTAATTCCAACCACAATTCCGTAAGTGTAGGCAATTTCTTGCGTAGATAAATAATTTAAGTAATTACCATCTGGGAATAACTCATAGCGATAACAATACGCTTGGTCTTTATCTTCCCATTGACCATATAACCACCAAGAACCTATGTGGTCTTTTAAATAAAACGGACCAAAACCATTAGCTTCAACGAAAGGAGTTAAGTCAGCACCACGATAAATATTTTGGTGGTCAAATCTGTCTCCGTGCACTGCTTTCGCAAAGTCAGTTGGTTTTTTAAGCATTTTTTTAGGTGGATTAAATAAATCTGATTTCGCAACTCCAAAATCACCATCATCAAAAGTCAGGCCATAGGTGTTTACACCTAAAAACGCACTAATTTCTTTTAGCATTGCTCTGAATAGCGAATTTTCTGGTTTTGCGTTGTCAGGAAAATCAAGGTACGCGATATTATACGCGGTTACATCAAGAATTTTTTTGGTAAACCAAGTATTCTTTTTCGGAATTTTGATAAACTCAACGTCTTCAAATTTATAGTAGTTGCCATCGTACTTTTCATATTTATTGCCAAACTTATCTTGCCAGTAACTGCGGGTAAACTTAAGTGTGTAGTCCTTTGCTCGTGAATTAAACTTAAGTTCACGAACTTCGTCTTTAAGGTGAAAGATACCTTCTGGATTGTCAACTTTGGTTTGCGGATATTTACCGAGTTTCTTTATTGGCTCTCCAATATAAAGCGTGATTTTTAAGTCTTTTTCAACTACGAGCGCTTCAATTTCTGCTTTAGTTTTTGAAATTCCGTCTAACTCAATTTTAACAATTCCAAGTTCATCTAAAGCAAAAGGAGTTTCGTCGATCAACCCAACTTTAGCGCCGTGTTTAACGTTTCTTTCGGCAATTTTTGCGGTATGTTCTTTGACTTCAAACTCTACTTTGTGAACTTTTCGTTTTAAAGTTATTACTACTTTGTTTTCACTAGACTTAGGGTTTACAGTAATTTCAGTTTGGCTAAAAATAGGGTCTTGGAAAACCGCTTTGTCTGGATTTTGAAATTCTACAGTATGCTTAGAGCCAATTACTCCTTTTTTTGTCAAAGTAGTCTCTGAAAAAGTTCCATCGACTTCTTCTTTTTTGACAGTATAGGTGATTTCGGCTTCTTGAACAGGGAGTTTACGAAGTTTCAAATGTGCTTTTAAAATAAGGTCTGAAGTTACTGGAATTTTGAAATCAAATCTAACACCAGTATCTTTGCCAGTTATAGGATCGACTACTGTCCAGTAGTCAAGTTCTTCAATGTCTCCGTTTGGAAGTAGCCTTGTTACCATAGAAGGCAGACTGTAGTTGTTGTCTAGTTTTTCGCCGTGTTTGCGGTAAGTAGGCACCAATTGAGTTGCATCACTTGGCGTGATAAAAGTGATTTTGTGTTCTTGGGTGTTTGGATCTGAATTATTTAATTTCTTGGTCTTTAAATAAAGCGAAATGTTTTCACTTGCCTTGTTGTTGGCCTCATAAAAGTCGTAAGGTCGGGTTAATGCTTCATCTAAATACCAGCCGATAAACTCATAACCTGGTTTTGAGTGCTTGTAGTTGTAAATAGGGTCGCCTTTTTTGACAATATCAAAGTAAACTCTCTCGGCGCCATCAAAGTAAGAAACTGCGACATAGCCTTTTTTATTGATTTCGCCACCCGCTTCTGGGGTGATTTCGTGTTTATATCTAGCAACTAATTTAAAGTTATATTGTACCCAGTCAGGAAGGCGAAAGTCTTCGCCTACTCCTAAATTAACGCGCTCTCCATTTTTGTCAACATAATACCAACCTAAAAACTCAGTGATATAAAAAGGCGGGGTCATAAACATAATTTCAATGCCTTTGGTTTTAGGGTCAAGTGTTTTAATAGTTTTTTGAGTTTGCGGAATATATTCAACTAAAAAAGATTTTTGCTTGCTGTTTTTAAAAATATTTGTCAAAACAAAGTCATAGAAAATTGCAATTTTTTTAGTGTTGTCAACTAAAAAAGCAGAACCTTTTGCCTCTTCTTTGCTGAAAACTATATCTTTGCTAACTGAGTGAGTTTCAGGTTGACCGTTTTCATTTAGTTTAAAGAAACTCTCTGCTCTGTAGAGTTCCTCTTTGATGTGTCTGTATTTGCGGTCAAGTTCAAAATACGGCAAAATAGTTGGGCGTGGTGTTTCGCCTAAACTATTTTTTTGAAAGAAAACCCTTAAGTAGTTTGAAAAGTCAATTAAAACATCATAGGTAGTTTTAATTCCAAATAAATTTTTAACTGTAATTTCAAAAACAGGTTCACTTTGTTTTAAGTCCAAAAAGTCAACAGCAAGTTTTTTACCAGGCTTTGCGTTAATCGAAACAACTTTGCCAAGTCGGTTGGTTGTAAACCAATTTTGCTTGATTTGAATAAAAGTAGTTTTAGTAGTATCCACAGTTTCCGGAACAATAAATTTAACTTTACCGCTTTCATATTTTACGGCTTCGTTTTTTGGAAAGCCACTTTCTGATGACAGATAAATAGTTGGACGCATTAATAGTAGTACTATTATTACGATTAGTAGCACAGTTAAGAATGCAGCGATTGCTGAAAACAAAAGTTTACGATTTGATTTACTTTTTTTATTATCTACAAGGTTCATAATTTTCCTTTCGTTTTTGTGTACATCAAAATAAAAAGATGTGCGTTTTATTGAAAATATTATAAAACCTGTAAATAAGTTTTTTTGTCTAGATT
>CALISC010000110.1 GCA_938041945.1 uncultured Acholeplasmataceae bacterium
TTATTCTTACAAGTTTTTTTATAATTTATTTCCCACTATCAAGATATGCAGGCATAATGATACACACCTGCATCGTGATTATTTACCTCTCTACCAATTCCTTAAGAAAATCATCAAAGTCGAATGTGAGGAGCATTTGATACTTTTCATTGGAAATGAAGCGGTTCTCTGAGAGTATAACCCAGTTCCCCTTGGGAAGGCCTGTATTTTGTGAGAAGATCCCTTGCTCTTCTACTACAGACTTCATACTATTTGGATAAGTTACCAATGTTGGGATTGGATAAGTTACCAATGTTGGGATAATGATAAAGATATCTTTAAGGGTTACCCCAAGTGTATCTGTATATTTCTGAAAATAGGTAGGATTTTTTTTTGCTATAAGCTGGCGTACCCATGCTTCATTTCTTAGCTCTATCACTGCAATTACACCTCTCTGGAATCCCTCCTCAGTGGGAGTGGCTTCTTTCTCAGTGATTACAATATCAGGAGTAAGTTGACCTATGCGCTTTCTCACTAAAATTTTCCAATCTTTCTCTCTAAGAGCTGAAATATTGTCCAGTATCCCTGAAATATAAAAAACGATTTCGCTAGCTAGCGGCTCACTCAGTATGGCAGAATCAAAAGAGAAATCATTAGCCTCTAAATAACTTTCAGCCATTTGCTCCATTTGATATAACTCATCGATATACGAGAAGACTCTTTCGCTTACTGAAATATTATCATTAAAATCTTTAGCTATGATACCCCCCTCTTTATATATTTCTTTATAAAATCCATTCTTAAAAACAAGATCTGCTGTTTCTAAATAAGTTCTTTTTAGTATAGCCATAAATATTTTTTTTAAGTTCTTTGGTGTCTTTACTACCGTTTACACTGTCTTGTTCAAATTTTTGATATTCTTTCATAGTTTGGTAGTCTAAGTCTTTTCTGTCTACTACAAAAAAAACTTTGTCAATGTATGGTAATTCTGTTGCTAGTCTAGCGGTTTTAAAAGATGTTAAGGTTTTGCCAGAGCCAGTTGTATGCCAAATGTAGCCGCCTGCATCTGGCTTTCCTGCTTTTTTGTTTTCATGGCTTGAGTTTATTTTCCATAAGATGTGCTCAGTTGCAGCAATTTGATAAGGACGCATTACAAGCAGGGTGTTGTTTGCATCAAACACACAATATCTAGTTAAGATTTCTAAAATAACTCTTTTTTCAAAAAAAGTTTTAGTAAAATCTACTAAGTCAGAAATTTTGTTGTTTTTAGCATCAAACCAGTCACACGCAAACTCATAAGTCTTTTTTTCGCGAGTTTCGGTGTTAGCAAAATACTTAGTATAGGTTCCGTTTGAAATTACAAAAATTTGGACATATTTATAAAGCGAGTTAGTTGAGTTAAAACTTTCACGACTATATCTGTGAATTTGGTTGAAAGCCTCGTGTAAGTTAACTCCCCTTTTTTTAAGTTCAATGTGCACCAACGGCAAGCCGTTGACTAAGATAGTAACATCATAGCGGTTTTTATATTCGCCTTCTACAGTTATTTGATTGACAACTTGCAAGCGATTGTTGTGAATATTTTTCTTGTCAATTATTTTTATATTTTCATAATGACCGTCATCAAACTTAAATTGGTAGATGTAATCTTCTTGAATTTTTTTAGTTTTTTCAACTATACCATCGTTGGGTGAATTTAGGTATTCTTGGTTAAATCTTTTCCACTCACTTTCAGAAAAACTTAAATCATTTAATTTCTCAATTTGTTTTTTTAAGTTTAAATTAAGATCATCAAATGTTTTTAAGTTAAGTTGTTCGTATCCAAGTGAAACTAAATTTTTAAGTAATTGATTTTCAAGCTCAGCCTCGCTTTGATAAGAGCCTTCGTAGTTTGCAAGTTTTTGGAAATTAGCTAAAACTATTCCGTTTGTCATTTCAGCAATTGTAGCGGTTTGATATTCTTCTTTTTCTTTTAGCATGAACGTTCTCCTTTCTGCAAAGTATAGTTAATAAATTAATTAGTTTATAAGTAAAGTTTATTTAAAAGTTAAAAGTTTTTCACGGTAATATTCGTATTGTTTTTGTCTATAAGCGATTTCTTTAGGAATTAATCCTTTAGTTTCGATAATTAGATATTCAAATTTATCTAAAATATTAATAATTTTTTCTTGAATTTCAATTATTGGAATAGGTATTTTTATTTCTCCCACAACATTACTCATTAATTTTGGATTGCCTGAACCATTATTCACACGTTCTTTAGTTACTGTTTGCAAGAAATAGCTGAGAAATTTAACTAATAGCCTACAACTGCTTCTAGGACAAATTACTCCGCAAACATTTGTTGTAGAAAATTTACCATTTCTGTAAAAAACTGTACCAGCATATGCTCCGTCAGTAGTCCAAGTTATAAATTCACCATCAAAATCATACGTATCTATTTTCCCAATTTCACCATTATTTAGTGTTTGTGAAGAATATACTGGATAATTTCCGGTGTGTCTTGTTAAGTATGTTTTAGATATAACTCTACCCCTTTTTATTTCACAAGTATCTTTTAATTTTCCCCATTGAATACCAAGGTTTATGTTGGCGAGTTTTGCTGCTTCAGTTAAAATATTTAGATAAGAATCTGCAATTAAAAGACTATCGTTTACCCCCCCATTGTGTCAAATGCAAATAGTTCTGTGCGGTAGTATTTGTATTGCTGTTGTCTTTGCTTGATTTCTTTAGGAAGTAGCCCCTTAGTTTCAGTTTGCATAAGGTTTAGTTTATCTAAAATTTCTACGATTTTTGCTTGTATTTCTTTGGATGGTAAAGGAATTTTAATATTAGATAGTTCAGAAATCCACAGCCTTCTGTGTTCAGTTATATCTATTTTAAGCGTGTTAATAAAGTAATAGCAATATTTTAAGTTAACACCTGGCTTTGCTGTCAGTATTTTTAAAGCAGACGATTTTACTTTAAAGTTAAAATCTACCCAATGGTTGCTAGCAGTAAAATCATCAAAGATAATAACAGGGTGGTTTGAATCTGCTGGATAAATATTGGTCTCATCATTTGTATAGCCAAGTATAAAAGATTTACCAGCAGTTAAAACGGGTGTTTTATAGTTAGGGTTGTAATCGCTAGACTCAACGATATATTTAGTCGGTTGCAAATAATCCAAAAGAGATTTGAGAGATTTAAACTCAATCCGGCTCCCCCCTTCTTCCAAATTAAGTTTATTTAAATATGCTTCGCTTAAAAGCAAATCACGGTAGTACTCGTATTGTTTGACTCTAGCCTGCAATTCAGCCTGCAATTCAGTAACATAATTTGTAAAATTGTCAAGGATTTTAACGATTTTTTCTTGGGTATTTTTGCAAACTAACGGTATTTGTATATTTCCAAGAATATCTTTAGTAATACTTTGAAGACCTACCCCAACTTTTTTACTTTCCAGATAATATTGACTGTTTTTTAATGTGTGAAAAAGTAATCTATTAAATGTATTGAAATTATAATTGTATTTTTCTAAAATAATCTTACTTGGAACTACAGAATATGCATGAGCACCTAGCCAAAATTTTTGTTCAATAAAACTTACAAAGCCAGCAGAGCCACCTTGTGCAACTGTAATAGTATTTTCATCGCAGTTATATATATGTGCATAGCCAGAAGGCAGAACACCACCATTAATGACGGGATATTTACCACCTTCTGACATATCTCTTTTATTAAACTGCTTGCCTTGAGTTATTGCCGCAACTTCACTCAATTTTTTCCATTCAACTTTTTCGTTTTTCAGTAATTTATCTATTTTACTCATGCTGATACTCCGAAAATGAAAAACTTCTGTTTCCTTCGTTAAAATTTGAGTTCGCTACATTTAAATTAAGATAGTCTACGTTAAGATTTTCCCTGTTTTTTAGATCTTGCTCAGTGGTATGTGCAAATTTTGCACATACCACTTTTTCGTTGAACTTTGTTACATATTTATAGTTATCACATATACTATCGTCTTTTGCTATAACATTAGTACTAACTTTTACTGTAGGAAAATTATAAATTAAAAAATTTCCAACTTTACTTTTATTCATTTTCAAGCCCTTCGATAATTTCATCAATAGAACGTCTAAGTTCGTCTATCTTTAAAACAGTTTCATGAATTTCTTTATTTAAAGTCTGAATGTCTATTTGTTCTCTTGTATCCTTTTTTAAAACATAGGTAGAAACCGAAAGATTATAGTCGTTTTCTTTAATTTCAGCGGCATCAACATATCTAGAGAAGTAAGCTGTATCTTTTCTTTCTTTAAAACTTCCAATAATTTTTTCAATATTTTGGTCAGTTAAAATATTGTTATTAGTTTCTTTTTTAAACTCAGCACTTGCATCTATAAAAAGTACTTTGTTTTCTTGTTTATTTTTAGACATTACCAAAATACAGGTTGCTATGCTAGTTCCGAAAAACAAGTTGTCAGGCAATTGAACAATTGCGTCAATAAAGTTATTTTCAACTAAATATTTACGAATTGTTTCTTCAGTGCCTTTGCGGTAAAAAATCCCTGGGAAACAAACTATTGCTGCTCTACCAATTGGAGAAAGATAAGAAAGTGCGTGCATAATAAAAGCAAAGTCAGCCTTAGTTTTAGGAGCAAGCCGACCGGCAGGTGCAAATCTTGGATCGTTTATTAGAGTCGGATTTGCATCTCCCACCCATTTAATTGAATAAGGCGGATTTGAAACAATTGCGTCAAAAGGTTTATCGTCTTTATGTTGTGGTTCTAAAAGAGTGTCTCCTCTTTTAATTGAAAAATTGTTGTAATTGATGTTGTGCAAGAACATGTTCATTCTGGCTAAGTTAAAGTTAGTTATGTTAATTTCTTGCCCAAAAAAGCCGTCTTTAATAATATGTTCATCAAACTGTTTTTTCATTTGCAACAATAAACTACCGCTACCACAAGTTGGGTCGTATACCTTGTTTATACTAGTTTTTTCAAACATCACAAGTTTGGCCAAAAGTTTAGAAACAGTTTGTGGTGTGAAAAACTCACCACCAGATTTACCAGCATTACTTGCGTAGTTAGAAATCAAATACTCGTAAGCATCGCCAAAAGCGTCAATTTCGTTATTTTCAAAATTTGCAAAATTAATTCCGGCAATTCCTTCAAGAATATCCGCAAGTCTTTTGTTTTTTTCTAAAACTGTAGCACCTAATCTATTGCTACTAATGTCAATATCTTCAAATAGACCTTTTAAGTCATTTTCAGATTTATATCCAACTGCACTACCTTCAATTGACTTAAAAATATTTGCTAAATCTACATTTAGGTTTTCGTTTTTTCTAGCATTTTTAACTACGTTTGTAAATAGTTGACTTGGCAGAATAAAAAAGCCTTTATCTTCAACTGCCCCTGGTTTGAAGTCTTGTTTGGCCAAATCATCAGTAATTTTGCTATAGTCAAAATTGATATCACCATTTTCATGTTCGGGTTTGTTGAAGTAATCTGTAATATTTTCTGAAATAAAACGGTAAAACAAAATACCTAGAATATATTGCTTGAAATCCCAGCCATCTACTGCCCCACGAACCGAGTCGGCAATACCCCAAATTTTTTTGTGTAGCTCTGCTCTTTGTTCGCTTTCTTTATTTGTTTTATTTGTGTCTAACATATTTCTAGTCTCCTAATTGTTTGATTATTTAAAATAGCAAAACTGCACAAGTTTTAACAGATTTAAAAAGAGTAACGATACTTATTTTACTCTTTTAATTAGTTCCATAACTAAATTCTTGTCTTCCAGCTCAGCAATCGCGAAACATTTTTTTCCAGCATCCTTTATAGAAGCTCCAATAAGATACACCTTCGTTTTATCTATTATTAAGAATCTATCATGAAAATCATGAATGATTTTAATAGAAAGATTTGGATATTGAGCATTAAATTTATTTATGTCTTTTTGTGACAGGTTTGTTTTTTCAGTCGTCAAAACAACAACATTTACATTTTGTTTTTTCTTGCTCAAAACACTTAAAGTATTGATATCGACAAAATTGTCGATTAAAATTATTTCTTTTTTGGCTTTTTCAACAAGACTTGCTATAAAACTGAATGCATCATAAATTTGCCCAGCGAAAAAAATATTTTGTTTAACTTCAGTGTTAGCAGAAATATAATTAAATACTTCTTCTATTTTTTTGTCTGTTTCTAATTGTTTCAACTCAATTTTATTAAGGCGAGTAAGCATATCTTTCTGTGAAATAAGATTTTTTCTCATTTCCACAAAACTGTCCATAATTTTAACGCTAACACTAACTGCAACTTCACTTTTAAGTACAGCTGAAAGCATCGCAATCCCTTGTTCTGTAAAAACATACGGCATATATCTTCTTCCACCGTGAGTATTATCATCACTTGAGGTCACAATTTGTGACCTCAAGTTCTCATATTCTTTTTGTGTTAATTGGAAACAAAAATGTTCTGGAAATCTGTTTAAGTTTCTTTTAACAGTTTGGTTTAATACTTTAGTTTCGACATTATAAAGGTATGCTAGATCCTTATCAGTCATAACTTGTTTATCTCTAAATGTATAAATCATATTCTTTATTTGTATATCATTAACAATAACTTGTTTTTTATCTTCTCTCATAATTCCTCTATCTATTTTATTTGCGATAACCAATGCACCACATACTTTATTTTGTTATAAAAAAATTATTTACTTATTTTTAAACATTATTAAAATCTCTGGATGAAACTTTTTAAAAATCATACTATTCAATATTTTAAAATCGTAGCAACATTACTACGATTTTATTTTTATCTGGATGTATTTGCCACTGAAAGCAAATTTATATTTTTTTAAGCTTTTAATTTAGAACATTACTAATTGTAGTAGCAAAGAAAACTAGTAAATAAAAAATTTATAAACGCTCTATTCGCATTCAATAACTGCCAAATTACCTTCATTGCGTCGGTAAATTACGCAAATTTTACCGTTTTCTACATTCTTAAAAACATAGAAATTGTGGTCTAAAGACTCCATTTGGAAAATTGCTTCGTCTGCAGTAATTGGCTCTAGCGAAATTGATTTAACTCTGACAATATCTTCACCGTATTGACCAGATTTTGCCATAGCATCAGCCATTTTACTGTTTTCTTCTTTGATACCACGGTTTTTGTTTTTAGAAAAACGCATAGCAAATTTATCTTTTTGTTTAGTAAGTTGGCGAAGTAGTTTATCTACCGCCAAATCAACAGCAGCATAAATATCTTTTTGTTCAACTTCAGCACGCATAGTAACTTTAGGTAGAGTTAAAGTAATTTCAACTTTTTGTATATCGTTGTAAACTTTGCATACAACTCTGACTTTTACATCGTCTTCAGGGATGAGTTTTAAAACTTTTTCAAGTTTTTTTTCTGAGTATTTTTCAATACTTTCGCTTGGAATAAATCCGTTTTTACCTTGTACTTTAATGTTCATTATTTGTTCCTACCTTTCTTAAACTGAGAATAATGATATCGGTTTTAAAAACCTTTTTTAATACATTTTCCACACCTTCATTATACTCTAATAAGAAGAAAATCGGAACCCCCATCCTGGTTTTTTCCAATAAAATAAACGAAAAAAACTGTAAATAAATCTCTGCAGGAATTTCTGAGTTGTACTTCTCAAAATAATAAAGGTTGCACACTGAATTTTTGGCAGTTGGAAAAGTTTCATGCACTAAATCAAAGTTATTTGAACGCAAGCAAGACTTACAAAAAATATCTCTATTTAACTTAAAAAAAGTTAAAAAGTTCACTTCCTTTTCAATTTCTCTTAAACACAAATAACAAAACATATGTATATCTTTTTTAAAGATATACTTAACTTTGTTTTAAAAACTTACTTAATTTAAGTTAAATTATTCAAAGCCCAAAGAATACCAAGCGCAGCGCTTTCTGTGGTTAAAATATTTTCACCAAGTGAAACTATTTTACAGTTTGACAGAGTTTCAAAGTATTTACGTTCCTTTGTCTCAATTCCACCTTCGGGACCAATAATTAGTAAAATATTTTTATCATTAAAGTCTTGGAAATTAAATTTTTTATCTAGACTTGCTTCTTCGTCGGCAAGCAAAACCAAATCATATTTAGCAAACTCAATTTCGGTCAAAGCATTTAACACCTTAATTTCTGGAACTGAGAAACGTTTTGCAATTTCGGCGGCTTCTTTAGCAATAGTCTCTATTCTTGTTAGGTTGAGTGTTTTTAATTTTTTTTCGCTTCTGTGAAAAGGTGCAAAAATTATTTTTCTGGCACCAAAAAGTGTTAAGTGTTTAACTGCAAACTCGCATTTTTTGGGAACAGTCAAACCTTGAACAACATCTATTTTAAAAGACTTACTTGAAGTTAACTCTTGTTCTTTGATAAACACAGGTTCATTGGCTTTATAGGTAAGCGAACCTAAAAAACATACTCCGTTTGCGCAAACCTCTATTTTTTCGCCTGCACGGATTCTAAGCACATTTTTAATTTGATGTTTAATTTCTGGACTAAACTCCCAGTTTTTGGTAAAAAAACGGTGCATTTTTTGAAATAAAAAAAGGTTTACTTAGAAACCTTTTGTAATTAGTACACGACTAACAACGATGAATGTTACAAACAATACTGTAAACACAGCCATTGTGATATTTAAAACAGCATCAAGTCCACGCGCTTTTTTATTTTTAAATAATTCTGATTTATCACCAGAAAAAGCGTCATGCAAGTCATCTTTTGATTGTTGCAATAACACATTTGCAACCATTAAGATAGATAATATAAAAACTAGCCAATCACTCCAAAGCATTTGTGTACCTCATTTAACTCTTAAATTATACCACAATCGCCTGCAATCAGTCTTTGGTTAGGTTAATTTAAGAAATATATTTTTAGTTTTTTCTTTCATTTACCAAACCATTTTAAATAAGCAGTTTATAGCCTAAAATCTACGGAAAATGATAGAAAAAACTCTTTATTTATATTATAATTAAAAAGATAATTAAGGAGCAAGAAATGATTAAAAAAAATAAAATTATCTTAGTTGGAGACGGTCAAGTTGGTTCGTCTTTTGCATTTGCCTCAACAATTTTAGGGGTAGGTACAGAAATCGGGATTGTTGACATCAACAAAGCCAGAACAGAAGGAGACGCACTAGACCTACAAGACGTTTTAGTACACGGGCCTCATGTAAAAGTTTATGCAGCAGAATACAAAGACTGCCATGACGCCGAAATTGTGGTAATTACAGCAGGAGCTGCGCAAAAACCAGGCCAAACTCGCCTTGAGTTAATTGACATTAACTTAAAAATTATGGAAGGTATCGTTAAAGAAATCATGAAAAGTGGTTTCAAAGGTATTTTCTTAGTAGTTTCAAATCCAGTTGATATCATGACTTACGCTGTTAAGAAATTCTCAGGTTTCCCAAAAGAAAGAGTAATTGGTTCTGGTACAGTTTTAGACTCAGCACGCCTACGCTATGCTTTGTCTGAGTACTTAGAAGTTGATCCTAGAAACGTGCATGCTTACGTGATGGGTGAACACGGAGACTCTGAATTCGCTGCATTTTCTGCCGCTTCAGTAGCAGGCCTTAAACTTGGCAAATTCCTTGAAAAAAGATGCGGAGTTAAATGCGATAAACTAATGGAAATAGAAGACTGCGTACGCCACAAAGCCTACGAAATTATTAACCGAAAAGGTGCAACTTACTACGGAATTGGCACTGCAATGACCAGAATTTGTAAAGCCATTCTTTCGAATGAAAACGCCATTCTTTCAGTTTCAGCATACTTAGAGGGCGAATACGGTCTAAAAGATGTATATCTTGGAACTCCTTGTGTGATTAACGCATCCGGAATTCGCGAAGTTCTACAACTAGAACTAGATGAACGTGAAACTAAGGCAATTAAAAAATCACACAAAGTACTTAAAGACATCATTGACCGTCAAGTTAATAAATAACAAGACATTTAAACTAAAAAACAAATCTTGATTTAAGGAGTATTTAATTTAGATATGTTAGTAAACGCACACGATATGGTGCACAAAGCACGCCAAGGTGGCTACGCTGTTGCTCATATCAACATTAACAATTTAGAATGGACTCGTTTAGTTTTAGAAGTTGCAGAAGAACAAAAAAGTCCAGTAATTATCGGAGTTTCAGAAGGTGCAATTCGCTACATGGGTGGCTTTAAAACAGTTGCTCAAATGGTCTACGCTTTACATGATGACTTGCAAATTACAGTGCCAGTTGCTCTGCATCTTGACCACGGAACTTACGAAGGTACTAAAAAAGCGATTGCTGCAGGCTTTACTTCTGTAATGTTTGACGGTTCTCATTTTGCGTTTGAAGAAAACTACGCAAAAACTAAAGAACTGATACAACTTGCTAAAGCGAAAAACATTTCTTTTGAAGCAGAAGTCGGAACTATTGGTGGAGAGGAAGACGGTGTGGTTGGAAACGGAGAACTTGCTGACCCTAAAGAAGCCAAGGCTATGCAAGAACTTGGCATTGACTTTTTAGCAGCCGGAGTTGGAAACATCCACGGACCATATCCTGCTAACTGGAAAGGACTATCATTCGCGCAAATTGAACTACTTTCTAAAGAAACCACAAATTTTCCACTAGTTCTACATGGTGGAACAGGAATTCCTGAGGACCAAGTTAAAAAAGCAATTAAATTAGGTATCGCTAAAATTAACGTCAACACTGAACTACAACAAGCCTTTAGAGATGGACTTCACGAATACTTTAAAACCGGACTAGATCAGGTTGGAAAAGGTTACGACCCTCGTAAAATCCTAAAACCAGGAGTTGAACGTGCCAAAGAAATAGTTCGCCAAAAAATGCAGTTTTTTGGCTCAGTCGGCAAATGTTAAACAAGCACTCCAAACTTAGTCAAATCAGGGAGTTTACGCAGTCTGATGACTTTGCTGTTTTAACTCGTTTTATTGAAAAAAATTATTTAGTCGCAGGGTTATTTGAAAATATTGTTTCTTGCTTAAAATTATATTTAGCCCCTGTTGACTTTACCGACAAAGAAATAGAAGACGCTTTTCTTTTAATGACTTATTTAGGGCGTTTAGTCGAGGATTTTAAAGAAGTTTTAGTTAAACACCCTGAAACTTATTTTGCCGAAAAAGAAAAAGAAGTCTATATTTTAGGGTCTTTGGTAGAGTGCGTGTTTTTACTAACACTTTTAGAAGACAGCACACTTGCTCAATTTGAGACTTATTTAGGCGAAGTTCTTTATTTCTTAACTTTTAATAAAACCAAGGAACCTGATTTTATGAAAATTGTAAAAGACATTATTAAAGCACAGGCCATTAAGTTTGCTGAAATTTCTAGACTAGAGGACTTTGCTTTTGGTTTAGAACAAAGCCTTCGTCAAAACCACGGAGTTGAAGTTAAAGCAGACTAAATTATTAAATTTTTAGATGAAAAAAAGTCAAAACAACAAATTTTATTTTTTAAAACTAATCATTCGTTTTAGTCCTTATTTGTTTTTTGGAGCAGCAGTATTGGTTGTTATCAACTGGTATCAATTGAGAATTCCCGAACTTTTTAGAGAAATCCTCGCGATTTTTAAAACAAATAAAGCAGAACTAACTAGCAAAAAAATAGAGGTGTATAGCCATATCACCTCTATTTTAATGTTGCTTGGACTTTTAATTTTAGGTAGATTTATTTGGCGTTTTGCTCTATTTGGCACGTCTAGATTAGTGGAAAGTAAAATGCGAGTTGACCTGTTCGAAAAACAAACCAAGCAAAGTCAAACTCACTTTAAAACTACTAAAACCGGGGCACTGATGGCTTACTTTACTCAAGATATTAACCAAATTAGAATGACTGTCGCCTTGAGTTTCTTAATGCTTTCCGACATTATTTTCCTAGGCGGTTTTACACTTTATAAAATGTTTGCGCTGTCTTGGGCTGTATCTACTGCTTTTTTAGTGCCTTTGAGTTTAGTATTTTTAGTATCGTTTTATTTTGGCCGCCAAATGAAGATGCATTTCAATACTTCTCGCTCAAACTACACTATTATGCAGGACTTTGTGCAAGA
The DNA here is from genome assembly GCA_938041945.1 of uncultured Acholeplasmataceae bacterium. Classification (GTDB taxonomy): domain Bacteria; phylum Bacillota_I; class Bacilli_A; order Acholeplasmatales; family Acholeplasmataceae; genus CALISC01. Next base: position 12,047 of record CALISC010000110.1, read on the forward strand.
GACTTTTCAAGGACACGCAGTAATCAAGGCTTTTTTGAGAGAAACTTGGGCATACGCTCACTTTGGCGTGCTTGCGAAAAACTACAGCACTGCTTATTCAAAAAGTGCGAAGGCTGGTTTTAAAAACAACTTTTTTAATCAACTAATTACTGGTCTTAGTTTAACTGTTTTGATTTTTACGCTTTCCTTAATCGTAATTTATCCAAGTAAAGTGTTTGGCAAACTTCAGTCTGAAGACATGATCTTGTTTTCCACCTATGTTTTTACGCTTTCTTGGCCCTTGATTGCAATTGGTCATTTTGTTACAATGCTTTCTAAAACCATGGTTTCGCGCCGTGTGTTTTTAGGTGCTTTAAACAAAGAAAGTGAAACCGAAGTAAAACCCACAAAAGAAGTTGTATTTGCCAGATACTTAAAAACAAACAATAACATTCTAGCTAGTGATTTAACTTCAGAAATTGAGTTTAAAAACTTTAACTTCGCATATCCAGATGACCCTAAAAACCTTGTGCTTAAAGATTTAAACTTAAAAATTAAACCTGGCCAAACTATTGGGATACTTGGTCGCACTGGCTCTGGTAAAACCACAATTGGTGAAATATTGCTTAAAGTTTATGCTTCTAAAAACGGCAAATGCTTAATAGGTGGCACAGACATCAACAGCCTTTCTCAAAACACCCTTGCTGAACAAATTGGCTATGTTTCTCAAAACGGCTTCTTGTTTTCAGATACAATTGCTGCCAATGTTAACTTCAAAAACAAATATACAGACCAAGCAGTGCTTGATAAACTATACGCCAATTTTGATTTAAAAAACACTTTGGCTAACTTAGAACATGGTCAAAACACCAAGATTTTAGAAAATGGCAAAAACTTATCGGGTGGCGAAAAACAGAGAATATCACTGGCTCGTGCGTTTTTAAATAACCCAAAAATCTTAATTTTAGACGACGCACTTTCAGCACTTGACATGAATACTGAGCAAAAAATTCTGAATTCTATCAATAAACTAAAAACACCTGAAATGGTAGTTATACTAATTTCACACAGAATTTCTTCAATCATGGCTGCCGACAACATTTTTATTTTAAAAAATGGCACAGTTACAGATTCTGGCACACACCAAGAACTTATTTCAAAAAACCAAGAATACAGCAAACTAATGCAAACCCAAAGCATGAAAGGTCTTGATTGATGACTAGGCTAAGAGATGCTTTTACTAAAAACAACCTAAAACTAATCCGTAAGCACCGAAAAACCCTGCTTACTAGTTTTCTTTTGTCAATTTTGTTTTCGCTTTCCGCTGCACTTCCTCAGTCTATTTTTGGCAAAATCATGAAAGTGGTTGACGGCAAAGGTACATTTCTTGGAGCCACAGGCATTTGGGCTGTTTTGATTGCTTTAATTGTTTTGACCTTCTTTTCAGTTTTCACAGCTCTGGCTAAATTATTCAATTCTGTGCAACTAGATAAAATGGGCCAAGACTATGTTTATCAAATTAGACTAGAAACTTTTAAAAAAATACTTTCGTTTTCAGCCGGCAACATGCAAAAAAACCAGACTGGGTCTTTAACCTCTCGAGTTTGCTCGTCTGCCGAAGAACTTTACTATTTTCTTTCAACCCTGCTGCCAGGAATTCTTGAAAATATCTTTTTATTTGTTTCTATTTTTATCTACATGTTAATAATTTCGCCAATTTTAACGCTTTACATGTTGATAAACATTCCTGTTTTAATAATTTTAGTAATTTTAACTACTTTTTTTACCAAAAAGTCATTTGACTTTTCTGACAACCAAAAAGCCAAAATCAACGGTTATTTAGCCGAAAACTTTCGTGGGATGAAAATTACTCAAGTTTTTGGCAAACAAGCCAAGAAGAACTCAGAGTTTCGCGCTCAAGAAAGAAAACTACTGAAGGCTAACTTAAAAATTATGCTGATGCACAACTTTTTAAGGCCAATAATTTTTGGAGTTTCCACAGTTGCCCGAGTTTATTTGTTTTACGTGGCTTTTAAATTGATTTTAAAAGGAACAATCAAAGACATTTACATAGTTCCGCCTTTCTTTATCTTAATTGAAACTTTCTTTCACCCTATCTTGTGGTTTTCAGAGCAGTTTGTAGAAGTTCAATCTACTATGGTTGCATCAAGCAAAATTAACAAAATTCTTGCGACTGAACCTGAAATTAAAGAAAGTACAGGTAAACTAATTCAAGAAGTTAAGAAGTTTGACCTTGAGTTTAAAGAAGTTTATTTTGAGTATGCTTTAAACGAATCTGTCCTTACCGGCGTTAACTTTAAGTTAGAAAGTGGCAAAACTTACTCATTTGTTGGTAAAACGGGATCTGGCAAAACTACGATTTTAAATTTACTTACTCGCCAATTTGACATTCAAAAAGGCCAAATTTTGATAGACAACGCAGATATTTCTAAGTACTCACTTGCCGCACTTCGCGAAAAAATTGGTGTGATGCAACAAGACGTTTACCTATTTAACGACACAATTTTGGCAAATATTACTTTAAATAATCCAAAAATCACTAAAGCCAAGGTCATGGAAACACTTGAGTTTCTTGGTTGCACCGATCTAGTCTTGAAATACGAGAAAGGACTTGACCAAGTTCTTGAAGAAAACGGTAAGAACTTGTCAGCGGGTGAGCGTCAACTTATTTCTTTTGCCCGCACAATTTGTAAAGACCCACTGCTGATTTTACTAGATGAAGCAACTGCCAACATTGACACTAAAACCGAAAGCATTATTCAGGCGTCGCTTGACAAAATTAAGGGTAAATACACACTAATTGTAGTTGCCCACAGGCTTTCTACAATTCAAAACAGCCACTGCATATTTGTCCTTAAAGATGGTAAAATTATAGAAAGCGGAACTCATTCTGAGTTGCTTTCAAAAAAAGGCGAGTATTTTAACTACTACCCTAAAAGTTAACTTATTTTAACTAAATTTTTTAAGATACCGAGGTACCTATTTATGTTTTTAAAAAAATTATTTGACCCTTCTCGAAAACTTTTAAAGAAAGCCAAAAACATCGCAAAAAAGGTTTTAGCCCTGGAAACTGAATACAAGGCTCTGAAAGACGAAGACTTTCCAAGAATTACAAACGAATACAAGGCAGCTTTAAAGGCTGGCAAAACCACACTTGAGGAACTAGTTGTCCCTGCTTTTGCTTTAGTTAGAGAAGCCTCTACCAGAGTAACTGGTCTTACTCCTTTCTTTGTGCAAATTGCTGGTGCTTATATCATTCACGGTGGTAATATCGCCGAGATGAAAACTGGAGAAGGAAAGACTTTTAATTTAAAAGAATTAAATTCTCTTTTAGAAATTACTCGTAATGCTTTTGATAAGTTATTTACTTTATAGGAGAAAATATGGAAAAAATAGATATATTAAATCTTAATTTAGAAGAATTGCAAGAAGTTTTACTGGGTATGGGATTTAAAAAATTTAGAGCAACTCAAATATATGAGTGGTTGCATAAAAAACTTGTGTTTGATTTTGAACAATTTACAAATATTTCTAAATCGGATATAGAAATATTAAAAGAAAAATTTGAAATTGGTAGTTTGAAATATATTATGCACCAGACTTCTAGTGATAAAGAAACTGTGAAGTTTCTTTTTTCAATATCAGGTAAGAGATTGATAGAATCAGTTTTATTAAAGTACAATAATAGATATAGTATATGTGTATCATCTCAAGTGGGGTGTCCATTAAAATGTGATTTTTGTGCGACTGGTATGATGAAATTTGAAAAAAATCTTAAAGCTTCAGAAATTTTGATGCAATTTTATTATTTGCAAAATTATTTGAAAGAAAAGGGTGATAAGATTTCTAATGTTGTATTTATGGGTATGGGAGAGCCTCTCCTCAACTATGAAAACATGAGAAAATCACTTGAAATCATGCTCAAGCAAGATAGGCTTTCTCTAGGAAGAAGGCAT
>CALISC010000111.1 GCA_938041945.1 uncultured Acholeplasmataceae bacterium
CAATATTTAAAACTTAAAAATCGCACAACAAGGCTATTTAACACTTTTATAATTTTGATTTTTCACTTAACTAACAGAAACTTTTATGAACCTTTCCGCCATTCTAAAAGATAAGAAGCGTCAAAATTTTTAAATTTGATTCTCGAAAAATTAAAATTGTTTTTTCTTTTTCACAAACCGCATAGCTTAAAATTGTTTTATTACTATTTTTTTGCTATAATATTTACAAAGAAGGTTGGTAATAAATATGAACTCAGAACAACTAAAAACTCAAGTCTTAAATTGCTTAGAATACGGAGACGAGCGTGAATGGTTTGAATTTAAAGAAAACACTTTTGATGTTGATGAAATCGGAAAATATATTTCTGCCCTTTCAAACAGTGCAGCAATTCTTGATAAAGAAAACGCCTATTTAATTTGGGGTGTCAGTGACAAAGATAAAAAAATAGTCGGCACTAATATCAACTACAACGCAGAAATTAAAAATGAACCTATAAAACATATTTTGGCGCGTGAACTAACACCATGCATCTTGTTTGACTTCAAAGAAATTCAAATCAACAAAAAAAGAATAGTGGTCCTAATAATTCCTTCAGCTAAAGTTATTCCAACCTCATACTCAGGTGAACGCTATATTCGTATTGGTTCAAGTAAAGAAAATATCAAAAAATACCCAGAGCGAGAGGCTAATCTTTTTTCAGTATTAACATTCGGTATGCCAACAATTTGTACAAAAGAGTCTCAATACCAAGATCTTACTTTTGAACAACTATTTGCTTACTATAGATTTAAAGGAATTAAACTAAATGGAAAAAACTTTAAAGAAAATTTAGGTCTGCTGACTAAAGATGGAAAATACAATATTCTTGCACAACTACTTTCAGATAACTCACATATACCAATTAGATTTGCAGTTTTTGCAGGCAAAAACAAAGCAAGTCTAATGCACTCTGTCAGAGAGTTTGGCTATAAATGTCTTTTGGTTTCTCTAAAGGAAGTTCTAGATTTTGGCAATATCTTAAATATTCCACAAGCCTGCGAGAACAACCGGATAATGGAGAGAAAAGAAGTAATGCTGTTTAATGAAAACGCTTTCAGGGAAGCTACTATCAATGCTTTTTTGCACAACAAGTGGATTAACTTAAACGAACCAATGTTTACAGCGTTTTCTGATAGAATAGAAATACTTTCTCGCGGAGAATTGCCAACTCTGCAAACCTTAGAAGGTTTTTTTA
>CALISC010000112.1 GCA_938041945.1 uncultured Acholeplasmataceae bacterium
TTTAAAAAAAGAAAGGAGAAAAAAATGAAAAAACTAATTTTAACGCTAACAACTCTGTTAACTTCTGTTTTTTTAGTAGCCTGCCACAAAGCATTTTATATTGCCAAACAAGAAGCAGACATTATAATTCATAAACTAATTATGGGCAGAAGTTATGAAAACTCCATACTGGAACTGAAAAACATTTCAGATTCCGCTAAAAACCTAAAAAACTACTCAATTAGATATTTTAAAAAATCAAGCCAATTTAGTGAACTAACTCTTCCAAACAAAGAAATTAAACCTGGTGAGTTTTTTTCAATTGGTAACGTTGATGCTACTCTTGTAAAAACTAAAGGCGACACATCAACAGGAAACGCTGGCAAAACTGTTGAAGTTGATCTACTTCAAAGCAAAATAACTTTTGGCTACTCTAAGCGAATTGAGTTAAAAAAAGAAGCCAAAACTATTGATGTATATGGCCAAAAAGACGCAAAAAACACTTTAGCCGAAGAGGCTTCTCTTTATCGTTTTGCTGAGTTTGAAAAAAACTTAGGTGAAAATCACCTAAACTTCGTGTGGTGTTTATTTAAAGTAGAGTACTACAGTGCACTTGGCAAAAACTGCCCGTTAACTTACGAAGAAGTTATGCGTGGACCTAAACCTGACTTAACTAAGTTAGTTGAAGACAAAGTAAATAGTGGTAAAAACTCAAAAGAAACTTTAATTCAAAATATCTTAAATAAAACTCCTGGAAATGGTGAAATTATTCCGGTTGACCGAGTTAGTCTGTATAAAGACGGAGATACTACTGACTTTGTGGTATCTTTTACAGAAAGCACAACTGGCAACAAAGTTGAGCACACTCTTCCAACTAGATACGCATATTGCGATACCCCTGAAAAAGGAAAAGGTGTTACACGACCTGAGCCTTTTGCCAACCAGGCTACTAACTTAACTCATGATCTACACGAAAACGCAAAAACTACATACCTGCAAACTATACCGCGTGGTCAAATTGACGGTAGTTTTGGTCGATACTTTTTAGTAGTTTGGGCAGGCAGCGATCTTGTTGCATTTAAATTAACCAAAAACGGACTAAACGAAAAACTACCTTCTAGACTAAATATTTCAGATGCAATACTTTATAACGACATCCCACTTGAGTACTACATTGAAATGGCTTACTACTACGCCGAGCAAAAACGCCTAAACCTTGCCTATGAGTATAACAAAGACCCTTACTTTAACTACCGCACTGGTAAATTTAGAAAAGGTCACGAAAACGCAAGGATAAAAACCATTGAGTAAAAGAACTCTTTTAACTGTTCTGCTTTATCTACTTTTTGTAGTAATTATAGGTGTGCCTTTCTTTTTTGCGATTAACGCAGTACTTGGAAAAAGAGACCTTGATTACTTTCAGTCAAATGTATTAGCACTGTACGCAACTCCTAGTAAACAAAAACAATATCTGCAAACTTACGCAAAACTTTTTGGCTATGAAACCGAAAACATACCAGTTTTCACACTAAACTCAGAACACCCTGAACACTCTAGTATCAAACTTCTTGTTTTAAAGGCACATAACCGCAAAACTAAACAAAATGCTCTATTGATATATGTTGCTGAACTGCTTGCCTATTCAGGTGCTCCTGATAACTACGTAGTAGATGTGGCTAACAAAAACCGCCTTCATCCCCAAAACTACAAATCAGAAGTGCATTACCGCCTTGAGTTTTCTTTTACCAACGCAAATTTTAAGTTTGTACAAAAAAACAAGTTCAGTGATTTTTTAAAACCATTTATTATCAACACCAATTTTGTCACAAACAGCGGTAAGTTTGAAAACTATATAGACGGAATTAAGATAACTCCAACCTACGCTCCAAGCACTTTTCCAAACAAACAAAAAATCAAAAAACCTGAGTTAATAGTTGCAACTAAGGACTCAAAGTTTGCCAAAGAACAAGCAGCCTACCCAGAGGCTAAGCATATTTTGAGCGAAGGTCATAAATTATTTGACCGTCAATATTTAGCCGAACCTTTTAATCATGCAGACAAAGCAGAAATCAAAATTAACTACTCTGGTCTAAACCGCGGTCTAGTCTTGGTGTCACTTGCAGGAACCGGCTTAATTTTAGTAATTACTTACTTTACTTTTATTAGAAAACCACTTAAAGTTTTCATAAAAGAAAAACGAAGAGCAGCACATCGCCGCAAGCAAGAACAAGCAGGAATAGATACAGAAACTAAGTTATTTGGCAAAACCGTCGATAAAGTTGAGCAAGATAAACAATAAACAGCAAAAATGTGCGTTTTTCTTAAAAACGCATTTACAAAACCCTTATGCTGGGTTATAATTTATTTAAAGGAGACATAAATATATATGTTTAAAAAATTATTATTAACATTTCTTACACTAATCGTTCCATTTGCTTTAGCGTCATGCGAACCAAGATATTTTGACGATGTTAAAGTTACTAAAATCAAAGACATCTACAATATGAACGCAAATGATCCGGTGGCTGCATCTGGAATTCTTTTCCGTGCGGCTTCAAAAGCAACTTGGTATTTAACTGATGGTACATCTACAATCAAGGTATATGACCGCAATGGTGATATTGACCACGATAAAGATTTAAACTACGATTTTCAAAAAGTTTTAATTAAAGGCAAAGTGTCTGAGTTTGCAGGTTTAAAACAAATTGCAATGCAAGACATTAAATTAAACGAAAAATCAAGTGCTAAATTACCCGAACTTGCAGACATTTCTCAAGTTAAACTATTTGCAAATAGCCAAAAAGGTAAAGAACAGGTTTCTGCAGATTTTGCTAACCTAGATGGTAAATTAGTTAAGTTTGGTGCTAAATTACATGGCTTTAAAGAAACTTACGTAGGTAAAGTAATTGAACAAGTAAACGGTGAAAATAAACTTATTGCTGGCAAAACTCCAGACTACATTGAAGTTCAACTAGAAATTAATGGTGAAAAAACTAATGTTCGTTTTGATGTTCGCGAACCAAAATGGGCAAAATGGTTTAAAGAAAACATTGCAGCAGTTAAAGCACTTTACAAAGACATTAAGTTTGCAGCAACTGAGAAAAAGAAAGGCGACAAGATTGAAAAAACTTATCTTGAATACAAATTACCTGAAGCAAAACAAGTTTCAGTTAGCAATGTAATCGCTTCAGTTTACAAGCCTTACGACAAAGCAAAAAAACAACTAGTTGGAACTTCACTTTCTCAATTTGATATTTCTACTAGATTCACTATTACTTTTAAATAAGTCACTTAAACTTTTTTAAAAACTCAACGACCCCGATATTTTTATCGGGGTTTTTAAATTAAGTGCAAAAACCCCGCAAATGTGGTATCCTATTTTAGTTAAGTGTACACAACACTTAGTGGTAGTTGCTAACCTTAGCGACGCTAACCACATGCTTACATAATTTAGTAAAAGGAGGTTGTGTTTATGGCTAAAAAAATTGTCAAGCAAATTAAATTACAAATTCCGGCTGGCAAAGCGACACCAGCAGCACCAGTAGGTCCTGCCCTTGGTCAAGCGCAAGTTAACATTCCGCAATTTGTTAAACAATTCAACGACGCTACTCAAGGTCAAATTGGCTTTGTAGTGCCAGTAGTAATTTCTGTATATGAAGACCGTTCATTTACATTTGTTACCAAAACTCCACCGGCTTCAGATCTTTTAAAGAAAGAAGCAGGTATTGAAAAGGGTTCTGCAAACCCTCTTAAAAACAAAGTTGCAAAAATCAAACGCGCCCAAGTTGCTAAAATCGCAGAAATCAAAATGCGCGATTTAAACGCTAACGACATAGAGGCCGCAACTAAAATTATTGAAGGATCTGCCCGCAACATGGGCATTGAAGTTGAATAAGGAGCACTGAAATGCAAAAAGGAAAAAAATACACAGAAAGTGCTAAACTTATCGACAAAACTGTTCAGTATTCTTTAACAGATGGCGTTGAACTAGTTAAAAAGGCTAAGTTTGCTAAGTTTGACGAAACCGTGGAACTTGCTCTTAAAATGAACTTAGATTCACGTAAAGCCGAACAAAACTTGCGAGGAGCATTAGTTCTTCCACACGGTACTGGTAAAACTCAAAAAGTCTGCGTAATTGCTGAAGGCAAAAAGGCAGAAGAGGCTAAAAAAGCAGGCGCTGACGTAGTTGGCGACAACGAACTAATTCAACAAATTGCCGGTGGTTGGCTGGAGTTTGACGTTATGGTTGCAACTCCTGACATGATGCCAAAACTAGGTAGACTAGGTAAAGTCCTTGGACCTCGTGGTTTGATGCCAAACCCAAAAACAGGAACTGTGACTCTAGACGTTGAAAAAGCAGTTCACGACATTAAAAACGGTAAAGTTGAATACCGCGTGGATAAATTCGGTAACATCCAAGTTCCAGTTGGTAAATCTTCTTTTCAAACCAAAGCTTTAGTTGAAAACATCGCAGTTGTACTTGACCAAATCATTAAAATTAAACCAGCAACTGTCAAAGGTACTTACCTTAAAAACGCCACAATTTCTACAACTCAGGGACCTGGTGTAAAAATCAACCCAGAAACTCGCTAAAAGTTGTATAATATTTAAAGTAAAAATTAATCTCCAAAGACAGCGGGCACAACCTTAAGTCCTGCCGAGGAAAACAAAACAAATCATTTAAACCCTTTTTTTGTTTAACTCGCTTTGGCTAAGTTAATTTAAAAAAGGGTTTTTTTATGTTAAAAACATAGATTTAAACGGAGGAGAAATGAAAGAAAGTTTAGTCTTAAAACAAAAACAAGTAGACGAACTTAGCCAAATTTTGACAGCCGCTAAAACTATCGTTGTTTTTGAATACAAAGCGCTTTCAGTTGAAAGTCTAACTCAACTTAGACGTGCGCTTTTAAAAAGCGATTCCAGCGCTAAAGTTTATAAAAACAACATAGCACGCCGCGCTGCTTTAAAATCTGGTTTAACTGATCTTGCAGAACACCTAGTTGGACAAGTTGCAATTGCATACTCACTTACCGACACAGTGGCTCCAGCAAAAGCAGTTTATGAGTTTATTCAAGCATATCCTGACAAAAAAATCGTGGCAGGTGCAATTGACGGAAAATCAGCAACAGTTTCAGAAATTGAAACTTTGGCAAAACTACCAAACAAAGAAGGTATGCTTCAACTATTGGCTGGTGCAATGTATCAACCACTTCAACGCCTTGCTATCGGGCTTAATATGTTAGCAGAATCAAAATAATTTTGCTAAGGAGGATTTTATATTATGGCAAAACTTACTAAACAAGCATTCGTAGATGCACTTAAAGAAATGACAATCCTTGAAATCAAGGAACTTCTTGATGGACTTAAAGAAGAGTTCGGAATTGATCCAACTGCAGTTGCAGTTGCTGGACCTGCTCAAAGCGGACCTGCTCAAGAAGAAAAAACAGAATTTACTGTTGTACTTAAATCATTCGGTGAAAACAAAATCGCTGTGATTAAAGTAGTTCGCGAAATCACTGGTCTAGGCCTTGCTGACGCTAAAAAAGCCGCTGAAACTCCAGACTCAGTACTTAAAGAAAACATTTCTAAAGAAGAAGCCGAAGCAATTCAAAAGAAACTTGAAGAAGCTGGCGCTAAAGTTGAACTTAAATAGTTTACACTTTAGTGGAACATTACTTTACAAAAAAACCGCAAATTAAAAGTAAGCAAACAAAA
>CALISC010000113.1 GCA_938041945.1 uncultured Acholeplasmataceae bacterium
ATTTTAATTTCGCTTTCAGGCGCTTTCTTTTGCATTTCTATTGTTTTGACTTTAGTTTTTAATACAATTGAACAAAAAAACAGCGATAAAGCACAAATTTATCTAGAGCATGAAAGAGAAGTCTTTGACTCGGAAATCCAGACACCTTTGGTTGTAAAAAAAACAACTGTTCAACCTGGAACTTACATTTTTGCAGTCACAAAAGACCTTAAGTTTAAGTTAGTGAATTCCACCGACTTTAACATTGTTTATTTAATATCACCTAACGATTTTTGCGAAATTTCTTTTGAAAGAAATACCTTAACTTTAAAAACTCAAAACAGCGTGAACACGCTTAAACTAAATAAAAACATCGAAGATATTAGAAATACAAAAAGTTTTAACGACTTTTTATACGTTTTAAACCACTATAACTTAATTTAATTAGGAGAAATATGAAAATTAAAAAGAAACACATTTTAATAGTTTTACTGACACTTTTACTTACCTTCATCCTTACACTTTCCATTGCTTTACCACTGCATTTTAAAAACAAAGCAAATGAAAAATTCAATCCAGAAACTCAAACCAAAAACCCAGTTTTCCTAAAAGCAGTTTACGAAACTCTTGATAGTTCTGCTGACTTTGAAAAAGAAATCAAACTTGGCGATTTTAATGCAGGCACTGAACTTAAAATTACGCATCCAGAAATTACGGCTAAATTAAAAGGCTTGATTTCTGAAAACCACGAAACTAAACCTGATTTAGCAAAATCTACACAAAGTTTAAAGGTACAGTCTGGCACCAAAAAGCAATATTTTTTACTTTACTTTAGAGCCAAAACTTACCGTGTTGACTTTGATTTTGCAGAAAACGGAATTGACCTATCTTCAATTTCAGATATCTTAAAACAACCACTTAACTTAAAATATACAAACAAAATTCCAGAGGAAGTAAAAACAGCATTGCGTGCAGTTAAAATGCAAGACAGTGAAACTCACAGTTTCATACTTTCTCATTTTTTACTTGAAAACGGCGAGACCTTAGACTTTGAAAAAGCATATAACACAGACTTAAAAATCAAACCAGTATTTACTAAAACCGCGTTAGAAGCTGAATATACAGTAATGCACTTACTTGAAAAACAAGGTGAAAGTAGTGCACTTGACAACACTTTTGAAGAAATTAAAGAAGTAAAGAAAGACACAGTTTCAAAAACTGTTCAGTACTCTGAATATAGTGCTTTAGATAAAACTAAATACGAAAAAGACACAACACACAGTGATAACTTGCTATCGGCACAACTAAATAAAAGCGGAAACCCAGTTGTTTTAAAACAATACTATAGGCTAAAAACTACTAAAATAAACTTTTTTGGAAACGATAGCGTTGATATTACTGGTCCTAAAAGTAAGTTAGTTAAACAAACTAGAGCAGTTGAATATCCTTCAGTTAAGCCAAAAACCGGCTATACCTTCCTTGGTTGGTCTGATTCAGTTTCAGGTGCAGTTCAAACAAAACACATAGTTGGAGTAACTGAACTTAACTTGTATACTCAAGTTGAAATTCAATCTCGTAAAATCACTTACATAATTAAAAGTCAGAACCAGTATGGGCAATACGCAATTTCTTATCAAACACAGCAACAAAAAATAGGCGAAACTCACACGGTTTCTTTTGATTACAATAAAACAATTTATTTTGACCCTGAATTTACGAGAACTACATTTAAAGTATCGGTTGACGAAACTGAAAACACAGTAACTATTACTTTAAAGCGCCGCTATTTTACAGTTTCTTTTACTGTTATAAACTCACTTGTTGCACCACCCGCCAGAGGTGTATACTATGGCGCAAAAATTGGTGCAATAGATACAGACAGTTTATATAAAGACAGGATCCTTAAATTTTATATTAACAATGTTGAAAAAACCAAGGATGAAGTTGAAAACTATATAGTCTACAAACGAGTTAGAATTGAAATCGTAGTTTCTGTTCCAAATTATTTATATCCTCAAACCAAGGTAGATTTAGCGCAAACAGACATTTTAAGAGAAGAAACCAAACCACAAAGTTTTGAGTTTATGTCAGATGGAAAAACATATAAATTTAATTTCACCCGCACTTATGTCTTTAGAAAAAATAGCGCAGATAAGTACGAAAAATTCAACGGCAAATACTTTAAGTTAGAAGAAGTTGAGTTTGTCCAAATTCCGGACGCCACTGGATTTTATTCTAAAAAAATCATTGATTATACACCTTTTAACATATACAAAAAAGATGTTAAGGAAAACTCTAAATACGAAAACTCAATCTTTAAGGGACTTTTTGAAAACATTTCAAAAATTTTTGGAACAACGAACTTGCATCCTTTGACTTTTGACAAAAACGATAAAGTGTTTGGAGTAAATGATGTTGCAAGAAATGAACCCGAAAAACTTAGAAAAGAATCTACTGATTATGCTACCGAAATTTTAATGTCTGAAATTAAAAAACCAAAAGTCTTTAGATACACGTCTTTACGCGCTCAAGACATTAGCAGTTTTAAACCAGCAGACTACGATAGCGAAAGATGGATGCCGTATTATGCACCTGGTCATCTTGGTTCTTGGTGGCTTGCTACTCAGCAAGGCGACACCGATCCTAAGGCGTATCTTGTTTATAGAAAAAGTATTAACAACAAAATGGATTGGTCTTATTTCCCAGTTTACAATGTTTACGGTGTTGTTGTAGGCAAAAAATAAATATTTATCCCCTTTCTAAATTGATAGGTACCCCGTTTACTGGACATAGGAAAGGGGTTTTATTTTGAATTTAAGTCTACAAAGAATTTACATCGGTAATTTTTATCTAATTTTAAATTGCTTTAAAATATAGGCTTTATAGTAAAATATTTGTGCACTTTGGAGTAAAGTGCTTTAAAATAAGGAGAAATATGTCAAAAAAGAGAAAAATCACGATTTATTCAATAATTGCAGCGACTGTTATTTTGTTAATTCTTACAATTACTTTAACAACAGTTCTAGTGACTCGTAAGTCTAGTAACCAAACAGCAGGCAATGATAAAAATAAAACTATTGTTGGTGTAAAATTAGTTTTTGAAAAACTAAATAACCAAAGTTCAGACAAGTCTGTTTATCGCTCAGTTTGTGAATTTGAACACGGTAAAACAATTAGTTTAAAGACAGATGAAGTTAAAAAAGTCTGGACTGATTTGAAAGCAGAACAAGATTTTTCAAATCACAATGAAGAGTTTAGTGCTGCACTTTCTAAAGCAGAACTTACAGTAGATCAAAGCAAATCAAGCCAACAACTAGTATTTTACTTTGAGTTAAAAAAATACACAGTTGCTTTTGATTTTGCTGATCCTGAAATCAAACAAGACACAATTCACGCCAGCCTTAATAAAATACATGAACTTAAATATTCATACGCTTTAAGCCAAACTATAAAAGAACATCTTTATAATGTTAAAAAAGTTGTAGCAGGTGCGGAACATGTGGTTTCTCACTATGTTGATGAAGACGGAAATAAAATAGACTTTAACACGGCATTCAATAAAAACATAAAAATCAAGCCTATTTTTGTTTCATCCACTACTAAGGTTAAATATATTGTTAACACAGAAGATGAAAACGGCCAAATAATTACTAACATTCGTGAACTAAACGCAAAAATTGGCTCTACTCACCAAGTTAACTTTAAAAATCCAGACGGAAACGTTTATCAAACACCAAAAGTTAGCAGACAAAGTCTAGTTGTATCTGCAGACCCTGCTGAAAACAGCGTAATAATTGATGTTAAAAGAAAAGTCTATAATTTAGAATTTGTGGCAAAAGGCGCTACTAAAAAAATAGATGCACAAACTCGCAGACACAACGAAGAAATTAGAAACATAGACTTTCAAGAAGATAATAACTTTCAAGTTACTAAAATTGAGTTAAACGGAACTCCAATTACTAAAGCAGAACTTTTTAAAACAAAGGTCGTCAAAAACTTGAAAATCACAGTTTACTATAAACACACAATAATAGAAGGCGTAAACTTATATCCACAAACAAAAGTTCAACTTAATCAAAGCGATATTCAAAAAGAAATTGTTTTTCAAACTCCTGCAACTTTCAATTCAGTTGGCCGAGTGTTAACTGCTCAGTTTACAAGAACTGTGGTTTATACAAATTCAGGTGAAGCATATGAGAAATTAAACGGAGAATACTTTAAATTTGAAGAAGTTGAATTTGACCCAATTCCCGACAAAAAAACATATTTTACTAAAAAGATCTTAGATTTTGTTCCATTTAGTATTCATCAAGACAACAAACCAGAAGTCGCAAATTTTGCAAACTCTATTTTTAAAAGTTTACTTCAAGAGATTTCTGAAATCATGAAAACAGAACTGTTTGCAGTCACAGCGGATGATGGTGAGTTTGGTGTTGAAAAAACAGCAGATAGTCCTGCAAACCGTTTTAAGCTAATCAAAAATCCAACTGAATTTGCACTGGCAGTACTTGGGAAAGTTAGCGGACCTAATGTAGTTTACCGTGGTGTCAATTTATCTCAATTTAGGCCACTTAACTACAACCATGAAAACTGGATGCCACAATTTTTCATAGATTCAAATCAATATTGGTGGACTGCAACTCAAGAAAGCACTAATCTCAATTTAGTTAGATACATTGAAGAAACCGGGGACTATGGCTTTACAGATGTTGCTAAAGTTTATGGTTTAGTTGCTGCAAGAAGATAGAAAAGTTTATTTAACAAAACGCTAAGACTTGTTTTAAAAAACGACCATCATAATTGATGGTCGTTTTTGTTTTA